>CAZTPV010000230.1:0-2972 GCA_964615085.1 uncultured Desulfurococcales archaeon | reverse complement strand
AGGTAGATTTTTGTTAGGCTGTTTTTGTTTACAGCTTCTAACGCTATGCCTATAATGGTTGTGTTTACTAGTCTCCTCTTAGATATCTTGCCCTCAAGTATAGGTATTGCATCAACTATGTTATAGTCTCTGAGCATTCCCGCTACTGTCTCGTTATGGCTTATCACCTTTAACGCTTGTTGTACTAACCTCTCCTTATCTGATGCAAGCTTAATCACGTAGTTTCTAATAGTATTGGGGACTTCTACAACTAATTTAAGCTTCTTTATGGTTTCGTTTGGATCGTCTGCTAGTATGTAGACGCTTTTAATGCTGTAGCCGTAGCGAGTACTAATGCTTGTAGCTAGGTATTTACTAAGGTATGGTGAGGCTAGGATGCTACTGATTACAGCTACTACGGTTAAGGGTAACACTAGTACTAGTCCTAGTCTTTTAACACTAGTTAGGGGAGACCCCATTCACGTTCACCAAGAGCTGACTATAATTATTGAACAGTTATTGTAGTCTAGTTCAACCGTGTTCAGAGTTAATGTTCAACTTTAACCCCCTTTACACTACATGCTACTGGGCTAAGGGGGTTGCCGCCACAAGTATCGATAGTTGTGCCAACATATAATGAGCGTGAGAACCTACCAATACTCTTAGAACGTATCAATAGGGTTATGAAGGGGTTTGAATTCGAGGTTATCGTGGTAGACGATAATAGTCCTGATGGTACATGGGCTCTTGCAGAGAAGCTTGCAAGAGATAGATACCCTTGGCTAAGAGTCATTAGGCGTATTGGTGAGAGGGGTTTAGCCTCAGCTGTTGTAAGGGGGTTTAAGGAGGCTAGAGGAGAGCTTATTGTGGTTATAGATGCTGATCTTCAGCATCCACCAGAGGTGATACCATTAATGATTAAGAAGGCTTTATCCAGTAATGCTGATCTCGTTGTAGCTTCAAGGTATGCCCCAGGTGGGGGTGTTGAAGGTTGGAGTAGGCTTAGGAGGGTTATGAGCTTAGTGGCTACGTTGATCGCTAAACTATTACTACCTGAATCTAAGTGTACTAGTGATCCTTTATCAGGATTCTTTCTAGTGAGGCGGAGTTTAGTGTCTAGGTGCATGTGTAAGCTTAAGCCTAAAGGGTACAAGATACTCTTAGAGGTGCTAGTTAAATGTAATCCTAGAAGAGTAGTTGATGTAGCTTACACCTTTAGGCCTAGAGCTCGTGGTACGAGTAAGCTAGGTGTTAAAACCATAATTGAGTATATTGTTCATGTTCTAAGACTACAAGAGTATAGACTTATGAAGAACGCTCTCGTAGGTTTATCAGGTATAGGTGTTCTCTTAGGCTTACTACATCTTACTACAGATGTTCTAAGCTTGAGTAATGAGGTAGGTTACGGCATTGCTCTTGAGTCATCGATTGTGAACAACTATGTGTTAAATGACCTCCTAGTCTTCCGTGGTAGAAGGTCTACGGGTTTCTTTAGAGGGCTAGTAGACTACCACTTGGCTGTAGGTGTTGGAGCTTTAGTTAACTACTCTACTTTCACTGTATTAACCCTTCTTGGTGTATGGAAGTATCTTGCAGCTCTTGTGGGTGTAGCCCTAGGATTTATAGCTAACTACCTCATGTCTGAACACTATGTGTGGAGGAAGACCACGTTTGGAGGCTACTCTAAAGGAGCTTGAAGAGATATATAGGGAGATTAGGGAGTGTCGTAGATGCCCTTTACACAAGTACCGTAAGAATCCAGTTCCTGGTGAGGGCCCTGTAAACGCAAGAGTAATGTTTGTAGGTGAAGCCCCTGGTAAAACTGAGGATGAGACTGGAAGACCTTTTGTTGGTGCTGCAGGTAAGCTGTTAACAAGTCTTCTTGAATCCATAGGGCTTAGTAGAGGCATGGTATACATAACGAATATTGTTAAGTGCCGTCCTCCAGGGAATAGAGACCCGAAGGACGATGAGATAGAAGCTTGTATACCTTTCCTTTGGAGGCAGATAAAGGTGATAAGACCTAGAATTATTGTTGCCTTGGGCCGTCATGCTGCTCGAGTACTCTTTGAGAAGGCGGGTATCAGATGGGTTAACATGAAGGCTATGCATGGTAGGGTCTTTCCTGGCGTTATTGAAGGTGTTAGTGTTAAGCTTGTAGCAACATATCATCCTGCAGCTGCTCTATATAATCCTAAGCTTAGATCAAGCTTAGAGAATGATTTCCGTAATGTGATTAGTAGGCTTGTAAGCTCACAGGATTTAGAGGGGCATCAGCCAACTCTTCTTGACTTTCTCTCTAAGAAGCCTAGAGTATAGGTATAGAGCTATGCCGGCAAAGGAGCATGCTAGGAGTAGTGGTGGGATCCAGTAGTATACACCAGGTAGTTTTAGCATTGTGGTTGTAGTGTACGTCTTTAACTTAATGAGTAACGGGAGTAGTGCCCAAGTTGAAGCAGTTGATAGGAGTAGTAGCCTTGTGGTTAGAGGTAGGCTATTCGCTTTAAGAGCGTAATACCCCATTACAATGCTTGTAAGACTTGGTATACCTATCTCAACGATATCTCTTGCAAGTAACTCTCTCCAGTGAGTCTTAAGACAGTATAGTATCGTCTGGGGGTTAGTTTCAGCTGCAGTTTCAAGTACATAGCTTGTAACACTGATTATGTAGAGCGATATCGCTAGTGATCTAATCAAATCGTAGGTTGAGCCGCTTACAAAGTAGGTTTTAGCGTCTTTTAGCCAATCTGATGCTGTTCTATTATCAATCATTTCTATTCTTTTAATCTTAAGGGACTTAACATACTCTATTGATTTTGACGCAAAATGTAGAGCTACTAGAGCGGTTTTACGTAGAATTGAAGCTGTGATAAGTGGTCCACCACTAATGTTTATTCTAGACCATTCAAGAGCAGTTAAGGCTCTAAGGAGAGCATAGGCTTTAAGCATGTTGGATCTTGATAAGGCTAAGTGCTCAGCACTATATAGTCTAA
>CAZTPV010000229.1:0-6434 GCA_964615085.1 uncultured Desulfurococcales archaeon | reverse complement strand
CAGGTTTTGCTGAGATATCGATATGATTAGTCTCCTCTTAACCTCTTCAAGCATATGCTTTGTTATTAATGGCTTATCAACAGTAACAGCTATGAAGACTATATCGCTCTCATTCAACAGCTTACCTATTGCTGAAAGTGGGTAGGCTTCTCCCTTAACCTTCTTAGCTAATGCTATTGCTTTATCAAGAGTTCTATTAGCTATCATGAGCTTTAATGGCTTCTTCTTGGCGGCCAGTGATGCTATAATTGAACCTGCTTCACCAGCTCCAATAACTAATATTCTTCTCCCTTCTATACCGTGCTTCTCATCAGCTAGTTTTACTGCTGCACTAGGGTAGCCGATGTTTCCTCTAGATATGTTTGTTGATGTCCTTACTAAACGTCCTGCTTTAATCGCGTAGTGGAAGAGTATTGTCATGTACTTGTTAGCTAATCCTCTTCTTCTCGCATCCTCATATGCTTTAGCTACTTGTCCTAAAATCTCGTTTTCACCTATTATGGCTGATTCAAGACCTGCAGCAACTCTGAAGAGGTGTCGTACAGCTTCCAGACCCTCAAGCTTATATGCATACCTTGCATAATCTCTAGCGAATTCTCTAAACTTCTCCTCTAGCTCTTTAGGGGTGTTAGTGATAGCGTAGACTTCAAACCTATTACAGGTTGCTAGTATAACAAGCTCGTCAGCGTAAGGGTATAGAGTATCGTATGCATGGTCAACTTTCCCTTCAAGCTCACCTATTACACTTGAAGGAGCATGCTTATGATCTATGATGATGGCAATAAGCTTGACATTATTCAATGTGTAACACCCGTTAATGGAGAGGACGTGTACTCTTTTGGCTGCCGCTTAGCCTCCTCATGGTGGCCTATATTACGTCTTTGCATAGAATGTATTATACGGCGTATATACATGCTAGCCTTTTATAATCCTCGTCGGAGATGCTATGTTGGGAGCTGAGAGGCTGTACTCGTTGCCGATACTAGAGGCTAGGAATGTGTGGAAACGGTATAGTACAAGTTCGTGGGTTTTACGTGGAGGTAATCTAAGCCTAGAGCCTGGAGAGGGAGTGTTAATTGTTGGTGCAAATGGGTCTGGGAAAACTACACTACTAAGGATTCTAGCAGGGCTTATGAGACCCAGTAGGGGTAGTGTGAAGGTTAATGGTCTTCCACCATACAGTCCTAGAGCGAGAAGACTCTTAGGTGTAGTTCTACATCATAGCCTTCTATACCCTGAGCTAACGGTTAAAGAGAATCTCACCTACTACGCGTCACTTTATGGTCTAAAAAACTATAACCCTCTGGAAGATGAGGTGTTTAAGTCCCTAGGCCTTAAACCCTATGTTTCAAAGAGGGTTGGAGAGCTTAGTTTTGGGTGGAGGAAGAGAGTCGACCTCGTAAGAGCGTTGATGCATAGACCCAAACTACTTCTCGTAGATGAACCTTTCACGGGGCTTGATGATTCTGCTGCTAGAGTGTTGTCGATGGTTCTTAGAAAGCTTATGGACAGTGGTTTAAGCATTATAGCTACATCGCCACAAGAGCATGTTGTAAGCTACCTACCAAACTTCAAAATCTATAGGATTGTTGATGGACGGCTTGTTGAGGAGGGCTAAGCTTTGCTACTCACGTGTAGAGCTGTAATAACGATACTGTGGCGAGACCTTCTACTAGACTATCGTCGGCGTATTGAGGCGGGTAGTGCACTAGTATTCTCTATAGCAGCTGCAATATTAACGGCCTATGCTCTCTCAGGCTTTGTTGCTGGATCACCTGCTTCTGCAGAGGCTATAGGTACACTACTCACAGCTGTATTCCTGTCAGTATATGCTAGTCTATCAAGTTTTGTTAGAGAGGCTGATAGGGGTACTCTTGATGGGCTAAGACTTGCTCCCTTACCGCCTATAGCAATCTACACTGCTAAGCTCATCTACACGTTCATATTAGTGTTCATAGAGGTTTTAGTCTACTTGCTAGCGTTAGCCTTCTTCGCTCAAACACTAAGTGTATTAACTCCATGGTTTTTAGGTGCTGTTGCAGCCTCCATACTATATCTTTCAGCTGCATCAAGCTTCTCCTCATCAATACTAGTTTATAGTGAGGCTAGAGGCGTACTCCTCCCCGTGACGATACTAGTTTTAGTACTTCCATTCGTCTATACAGTGACTCCGCTTCTTGTATCATGCTTAGCAGGTGCAGTGCTTGGAGTGTGGAGGATAGTGTCGATGAGCGTCATAGCTTTAGGCTTTACAGCGCTTGTTGCAGGTCTTTCAACCTTTATTCTCGAGGCGGTCTAGTTATGCGAAAGCTTACAATAGCCTATCATAGACCTGGTATGGAGTTTGAAGTGGAGAGGTTAAATCTACTGGTTAAGGTTGCTCACAAGCTTACAGGTATTGAGAAGGACGTGGTATTCGAGCTTAAACCTCTAGATGAGGTTTCCCCTAGAGATGGGAACTGCATACTGCTAATGCCTATACGTGGTGGCCACGCTTTAAGCCTTGAAGAGAAAGGTGTTAAGGTTAAAACTATTCCGCTGCAGGTTACAGTGGCAGCTATAGCCTCTAGGGCTTCAGGCTATAGTAGCATCATACTAGTTTATCATCAGCCTAAGAGAGTAGAAGCACTAGCACTTGCTCTAGACAGTCTAAATCATATTGCTGAAATGCTTAGAGGGTTAGGTTTTGAGATACACCTGCTTGAGTATGGTGGTAGTTTAAGTGGAGCAGCTAGGGGCAGTTGTATTGTTGTTCCTTTAACAGTGTGTAAAGGGAGGATTTCTGAATGGGCTAGGAGACTTGCATCAAGCATCAAGTGTAGTTATGCTGGGGTACTCTTGGATTATGGCTTCTGGCTAATAGCCTCCTGGATAGCTTTGGAAGCGTCTAGAAGCATTGAGTGTATTTGATCTACAGTGTATTTTAGGCCCTCTTTTGAAGCAAGTGAAGCTAGTAGTTCAGCTGCTCTCTTAAACGCGGCTTCACGATCTCCCTTCATAACTGCCTCCCTAAAGGCCTCATCCCTCTCGATCTCAAAGTATATTGGTATGCGCTTCTTAGCTACGGGTAGAAGCTTTTTAAGTACTAGTTTAACGCTCGACATTACATCATACAGCGTCTTGACCACATAGTCTCTTTCCAGGTAGTTGATTATCCTATCTCTAGCCCATCTTGCAGCAATACCACTTCTGCCTTCACTCGTCACAGCAATCCTTATACCATGCACTTCGCCTTCATATGGTACAACTATGTGTGTTCTTTTTGCATTAGTTGCATCATTTACTAGCTTCCTATACTTCAATGCTATATCCCATACGAGCTCGTTAACTTTAGGATTGTCTGTAGCTATGACTATGATGTCAGCCCATTTAACGTTCTCCTCAAGCAATTCTATATCCTCTGCACTAGCTTTGATTAGGCTAATACGCTTACTCCTCTTAGCAGCTTCAACAAGCTTATCGGTAAACCATAGTGATAGCACTCTAACCTCCGCACCAGCATCATGAAACTTTAATGCTCTACGTGTACCAACATTCCCTCCACCAACGACTAGTACTCGAAGTGTGCTTGCCTCAATCCATAGTGGTATGCGCATTAACAGCTCGCCTCATATGTCAGTAAGTTTAGCATTGCTTTAATAAGCTACTCTAGATGCTAGCGTTACACGCACTTACGGTAATGGAGGGAGTATTATTGTGTCTATTATGCCCGACATGAGGTCTCTAGTTAAGGAGTTTGGTAGGATTGAAATACTATTAGCTGGAAGAGGAGGTCAGGGAATTCTCCTGGCAGGCTTAGTACTATCCAAGACACTCACAAAGCTAGGTCTCTACGTTGTTGAAAGTGAACATTATAGTGCTGAAACAAGAGGTGGCGATAGTAGGAGTGAAATAATAGTCTATGCTAGTCATGACGACGTAGATCTTATAAGGGTTGATGAAGCTTCTATCGCCATCTTCATGTACCCACAACAAATGGTTAAATTTAAACACTTGGTCTCACCATCGCCAATACTAGTGTTGTATGATAATAGTTTTGGGCCTCCACCTTGGAGACCACCTAGACTATTAAGCCACCCCATGACTTTGGAAGCTCAGAGAATAGGCTCTTTTAGGATAGCAAATATGGTGATGCTAGGTGTTCTCTCTGGGCTAGGACTATTGCCTTTAAACACGCTCTTAGAGGTTGTTAGAGAAGTTACACCAGCGAAGTGGATGGAATATAACGTTAAGGCGGTTAAACGCGGCTATGAGATAGGAGCTAGTGTTAGGCCGTCGCAGCTCAGCCCACACTCATCCACCGCCTAGCGGCGGCGTCGTGAGAGCTGTCCAGCTATTATTCTCACTCCCTAGACTTAAAAGAGCTAGTATTAATACGGGTGAAGCACTAACTTTGCATGTGGTGAACCCTTATGGCTCGCTACGCTATCCTAGTAATAGATATGTTAAACGACTTCGTCTATGGTGCTCTTAAATGTGAGAGAGCTAAGAGGATAATACCTTGTATAAAAAGGCTTATAGAGTGGGCTCATGAGAAGGGCATTCCAGTGATCTACGCTAATGATGCTCACGTCCCCGATGTAGACCATGAGTTTAAGCTATGGGGTCCCCACGCTATTAAAGGTACTTGGGGCGCACAGGTAATTGATGAGCTTAAACCTACATCCAAGGACTACGTGATTGAGAAGCGGAGATACAGTGCTTTCTATGAGACAGGACTCGACCTATTGCTTAGAGAGCTTGGTGTAGATACAGTTGTCCTAACGGGTCTGCATACTAATTGTTGTGTTAAGCATACAGCAGCTGACGCGTTTTATAGAGGTTACAACATCATAGTAATTAGTGATTGTGTTGAAGCGTTCACCGAAGAGGATCACAAGTGGGGCTTAGAATATATGAGGAAGATCTATGGAGCTAAGATCATGAGCCTAGAAGAATTTATATCCAAAAGCTCATAGAGCTTTTGAACTCTACTAGGGAGGATTATTGAGGTTATTAACACGTAAACTTGTAGCGCTAGTAGTGATACTAGACTTAGCCTTCATGGCTGTAAATTTTAGTGCTCTAACGCTGTTCTCGGCTCTAGCTGAGCACATCATAAAAGCCTTACACCTCTCAAGAACATTATTATGGTGGTCACTTGCAGCCTATCCTGCTGGCATCTTTGCTGCATTCTTTGCTGGCCACTCTAGGTTTGCAGAAGAGCACCCTCGCTTAATGGTTCTCCTTGGTGGTGTAGTAGCTGGTTTACCTCAGTTGGTGACGCCCTTTTCTCCTCCTTACATCATCCCCTTACTACGCTTTCTTCAAGGAATGGTTATGATGGCTCTTCCCGTATTTGCTGCCCAAACCTCAGTGATGTTTAAGGGTGCTAGACCCTTAGCACTAGGAATAATATTATCCGGGATATTCATAGGAGGGTTTGTAGGTGAGGCTACTGGCCCCATTCTATCACAGATTCTAGGATGGCGCTTAGCATATATTGCCTATGGTCTACTAATGCTCGTATTCGCGCTAATATGGTTGGTTCTCACGCCTAAGGAGACTCTTCCTCAAGTCCAGACTGAGAGTGTGATGCCATCTAGACGTGTATGGGGGCACGTATTTACAGTGGTATGGGGGCTTAGCTTCTTCCCAGCGATTTGGGTAATCTTTACTCTTGCTCCAATGGTTAGAATGTTGTTAGAAGAGGGTTTCCATGTTCCATTACTAGAGGCTGCACGAGCTTCAAGAGTGTTAGAGGCATCCTATACTGTATGGTCAATAGTTATAGGATTGCTAGCATACTATCTTGTTAGAAACGTTAGTGGTGACCCGAGGAAAATGTTTGTTAGGATTGCACTAGTGCAGGCAGTATGCTATGTAACAGCTTTTGTAGGGTTCATTACCCTCCTAGCACTAGGCCCCAACGCAGTAGTCTATTCAATGATCCTTATAGGCGTGATACAGGGTACTGGGCCAACATTCTGGTCTATACCTCCAACAGTTTATCCTAGAGAGCAAGTTACTAGAGCTGGCTACGCTCTTGGCCTAATATCTAACTCTGCAGCTCTCATAGGGCCATCCTCAATCGCAGCTTTAAGCTCTCTTAACATTGTAGTCGCATGGACGATCTTAGCCTTAGCCTGTATAGCAGGACTACTTACCACTTTAATCTCAGTGCGATTAAGACTACCCTTGGAGAGTTAGAAGGGATTGTATACTCTCACTACCGCCCTCCCTCTAAGTGTGTTAAGGCTCTTAGCTACCGGGTCACACTTAGCGGTTAGTATGTAGATTATGGTCTTGCCGAGTTTATCTTCAATATCAGTCAAGTACTCATAGTGAGCCATTCCCTTAGCAATAATTACATCCGACCGTTTAATAGCTTCTTTAACCTCTCTACTGCACTCGCTAAGGAATATGCTAGCAGCATCTGAACCCGTCTCTATTAT
>CAZTPV010000228.1:0-13492 GCA_964615085.1 uncultured Desulfurococcales archaeon | reverse complement strand
TAAGTATTGTTGATAGGCTTAGTGGTGTTGCTAGCATGTAGTCTACTCCCAGCATTCTTACTAGGAGTGCTGCAGCGATAACACCATCAACATCCCAGTGTGATACTGCTATAGCCTCGCTCATAGCCTTCTATGCCTCCATGACCCTCTACACTACCATCCTTAGAGGAGGGGAGGTGTTCAAGTCTAGTCTCTAGCCTGTAGAGTAGTACTTATAGGCGTTCCTAGACTCTCCTAGTCTAATTGATGTAGGCTCGTGATGTAGTGTAGCAAAGCTGAGCTAGTGATGTTTGGGGCTGCTGGCTGAAGCCTCTAGTCCTCTAGGCTTGTAGGGTGCATGTATGACTCTATAGACTTGCCTTGCTCTAGACTCTCCTAGGACCCTCTCAAGCTCTACTATGCTCGCACGACATATTGCTTCAATGCTTCCAAGCTTCTCTAGTAGCTTCTCAGCTAGCTTAGGCCCTACACCTGGTAGGCTTTGCACAACGTATAGTTGTTGCATCCATAGCTGCTCTAGCCTAGGCTTACGGTGGACTACTATGGGTCTCTTGTGGTCTCGCTGCTCTCTTAAAGCTAGGTGGTATAGTAGTTTTGCTGTATCTGCTGGGCTTCTGGTGAAGACTACGTGTATGTTGTAGTCTAGGCTTACTGCTAGTAGTGCTTCTATAACCTGTACGACTCTCGTTGTAGTCTTCTCTAGCTCGCTCCACGAGCCCTCCACCAGTATTACTGGCTTCTCATAGTACTCGCTAAGTCTCCTAGCCTGGTCGAAGAGTCTTCCATCGAAGACGCTTTGTGCTAGATCACTCATAGTCTTCCTCTCAACAGCAATCCTATCAGATACAATGTAGTCTCCAACTCCAAGCCTATCATAGACTACTACTGCTCCAAGCTCCTGTAGTGCTTCTGGTACTCCAGAGCCCTTCTCACGATAGTCTACGTATACTCTTGGGCGGTGTAGGCTCATGAGGGGGCCACCACTCATGATCCTAGTGCTGCTTCTACTATCCTCTTAGAGACTATGCTTGTACTACACTCTTCTAGTAGCCTCTTAGCCTCACTCCTAACAAGCTCTCTCACACTCTCATCGTCTATGAGCATCGCTATCTTATCCCTAAGGTCTTCAACACAGAAGTACTTGACTATAGCCCCTAAACCCCTCTCATCAGTCCTAATGGTCTCAAAGTACCTTGTGTCTGGAGCTACTATGGGTGTTAGGCTTGAGAGTGTCTGGTACACTGTAGAGGAGACTACAACCTTGCTAGTCCACCCCTTGGGTAGGAGGTGGATGTCCGAGGCTTCTAGGAGGCTAAACACCTCCCTTAAGCTAAGCCTTCTACACTCAAACCTAACCCATGGGTAGCTGAAGGGTGGCCTCCTACAGTCACTCCTAACAATGTAGTAGACTAGGCTATACCTTCTAGACAGTAGTTTGAGTGCTCTAACATAGTCTACGTACTCCTCGAAGGGCTGGCGGCCAAAGGAGACTAGGAGTATCTTGCCTCTAGCCCACTCAGGCCTATAGACTCTTACTCCTGGTGGTGGCTCAGCACAAGGGTATGGTATGACCTCTACCTTGCCGCATACGAGGTCTCTTACAGGGTATAGTACTTCTCTAATCCACCTATGGTCGAACACTACTAGCTTGTCGAAGGGTGCTAGTAGGAGTCTCCAAGCCCTCTCAGCAACACCCTCATGTAGTACTAGTACTATTCTTGAGCCTTTAGACTTGGCTTTAACTAGTACGCTCCTCAGGCTATTCATTGGGAGCCTATAGTATGCCTCAACTATTATTATGTCTGGATCGTATTCTAGTAGGCTTTCACCCCTAAAAACCCCTTTACTAGGATCCTCGCCCTCATCATAGACCCTCTCTACATAGTCTTCATCACTACCCACAACCCTATGGTGCCAGTCCCTTGAGGCTGAAGCTATTGTTGGAGCGTAGACTCTAACTCTATAGCCTAGCTCTACTAGCTTCCTACCAATGAGCTCCGCGTGGACACTCTCACCACAGGTTGCGTTCCACCTTGAGATGATTGCTATCCTCAGTCTATCCACCCAGTAGCTCGTATTAGCCTAGACTAGCCCCCCTATAACCCTGGGCTTCATAGCTAGATGTGAGTGTCTAGCCACATTACTATGTGTTGTAGACCTTTAACACCAGAAGCTCCAACTCTAACCCATACCGTGTAGCCGTCTTGGCACCAGAATACGTGTAGACTTCCATCCCTCTTATCCATGCTCAAGTATACTTGGTGGCCCCACATCGTATGGTTTACTGGTGGTGTGTAGGGTAGCCTACTAGCATACTTGTACATCGCTTTAACCATCGCCTCCACGTCGCTACACGCTTTATCCCTACTACCAACATATGCTAGCCATATTATGGTTCCATCCGTGTATTGTACGACGTAGGCCTTCTCTATCTTAACCTCTGATGGGTGCCAGTGTAGCCTCTTAACTATCTCTACTGCCTTCTCGCCAGTATACGCTCTATACACCTTATAGCCTCCTGGTAGTGTTGGAGGGTAGGGCTCACTACTACTTGTTGTAGGCTTTAATACGCCTGGTAGGAGTAGTGCTACTACCACAGCTACAGCTACTACTATAATGCTGATAGACAGGATGACTATGCTTCTTCTACGCAAGCTACCACCATTCCATGGGCTTGTAGCTAAGAGTGGATAGACTAATACTTTACGGGGCATGATAACACTAGTCTTATGGAGGGCTGTGATGGATAGTCGGTGCGCTGACCAGTGATGATCATGGCAAAAGCTGAGCCTCTAGGAGGCGTCTTGAGGAGACTCCTACATGTTAAGACTCCCCTTACACTTATAAGGCCTAGTTCTCCAGGCCTGGCTTATGGGTGTTAGGGGTTGCGTGTTAAGCACGTAGCAGAGATACTTAAAATAATGTGGAATGTTGAGCAGGTTAGGAACATTGGTATTGTAGCCCACGTAGACCATGGTAAGACGACTACCACTGACTCGCTACTAGCTGCTGCTGGAATAATATCTGAGAGGATAGCTGGTGAAGCACTAGCAATGGACTATCTTAAGGTTGAGCAGCAGCGTGGTATAACTGTTAAGTCTGCAAACATAAGCTTATACCACGAGTATAAGGGTAAGCCATACGTCATAAACCTTGTTGATACTCCAGGCCACGTAGACTTTAGCGGCAAGGTTACTAGGAGCCTTAGGATGATTGATGGAGCTATAGTGGTTGTTGACGCTGTTGAAGGTGTTATGCCTCAAACCGAGACTGTTGTTAGGCAGAGTCTTGAGGAGAGAGTTAGACCACTACTATTCATAAACAAGGTTGATAGGCTGATCAAGGAGCTTAAGTATACTCCTCAACAGATACAGCAGAGGATCATAGAGATAATCAAGGGTGTAAACGAGCTAATATACACCTACGCTGACCCAGAGTTCCGTAAGAAATGGCTCCTAGATCCCGCTCAGGGTATGGTTGCTATTGGTAGTGCTAGAGACAAGTGGGGTATAACTATACCGTTAGCCCAGAAGAAGGGGATAAAGTTCAGCGACATCATTGAAGCCTATAAGCGTGGTAAAGAAGCTGTTGAAGAGTTTGCATCAAAGGTTGCACCACTACATGAAGCACTACTAGACATGGTTGTAAAGTTCATCCCCAACCCTAGAGAGGCTCAGAGGTATAGGATTGAGAGGATATGGCGTGGAGACCCCAACAGCGATATAGGTAAGGCCATGAGGGAGGCTGACCCCAACGCCCCACTAGTCTTCGCTGTAGCTGATATGAGGCTTGACCCAAGGACTAGGAAGCTAGTAGCTACTGGTAGGATCTTCGCTGGAACCATGAAGGCTGGTGAGGAGGTCTACCTGCTTAACGCTAAGAGGACTGCTAGGATACTACAGGTTAGCATCTACATGGGCCCAGACAGGGAGGTTGTAGACTCTATACCAGCTGGAAACATTGCCGCCGCTCTAGGTCTTGATGAGGCTCGTGCTGGTGAGACTGTTGTAGCAGTCTCAGTGAAGGATACAATGGCTCCATTTGAGAGGCTACACTACGTTAGTGAGCCAGTAGTGACAGTAGCTATTGAGCCTAAGAATCCAAGAGACCTACCAAAGCTTATTGATGCACTACACAAGCTAAGCATAGAGGACCCCAACCTAGTTGTTAAGATCAACCAGGAGACTGGTGAATACCTGCTAAGCGGTATGGGCCCACTACACATCGAGATAGCGTTATGGCTGTTGAAGGAGAACTTCGGACTTGAGGTTAAGACTTCACCACCAATAGTGGTTTACAGGGAGACTATTAGGGCTTCAAGCCAGGTGTTTGAGGGTAAGAGCCCCAACAAGCACAATAAGCTCTACATAAGCGTTGAGCCTCTAGACGAGGAGACTATAAAGCTTATACAGGAGGGTGTTGTGACAGAGGACATGGATGTCCATGAGAGAGCCAAGATACTAAGAGACAAGGCTGGATGGGACTACGATGAGGCTAAGAGGATATGGGCTATCGACGAGAACATCAACGTGTTCGTGGATAAGACTACTGGTGTACAGCATCTAAGAGAGGTTAAGGACACGATTATACAAGGCTTTAGACTAGCTATGAAGGAGGGGCCACTAGCTAAGGAGCCTGTTAGGGGAGTAAAGGTAATACTCCACGACGCTGTTATACACGAGGATCCAGCGCACCGTGGTCCAGCACAAATATTCCCAGCTGTACGCAACGCCATCTACGCTGGCATGCTGACCGCTAAGCCAACACTACTAGAGCCCATACAGAAGCTTGACATAAGAGTCCCACAAGAGTATGTTAGCAACGTTATTGCGGTGATTAGTAGGAAGCGTGGTAGGATTATAGATATGAGGGAGCATGGTATGCTGATGAGGATTATAGCAGAGATACCAGTAGCTGAGAGCTTCGACCTAGCAGCACAGCTTAGAAGCGCTACTAGTGGTAGAGCCTTCTGGGGTACAGAGTTTAGCCGCTGGGCACCAGTACCAGATAGCATGCTCATGGACCTTATAAGGAAGATTCGTGAGAGAAAGGGACTACCACCAGAGCCTCCAAAGCCAGAGGACTTCGTACCACCATACTAGCCTTCCTTAGCACCCTCAACTCTCCACACGTGTTTTTAAGCCTACATGGTAGGGCATGGGGTGCCGCGTTGTCCTCGCCTAGTATGCGTGGCTTCCTCTTCTTTGTTCGAGACCACTCTATAGCGTTTGCTAGTGGCCTTGCATCTGGTCTTGCTAGTCTTGGTGGTGGTAGCCTAGTAAGCCTTCTTGGAGCCTTTCTCGCTGCTGGTTTCGCAGGCTTTATCGTAACCCTGCTCATCTATGGGCCTAGGCTTGTTGAGAAAGCTCTTAGTGAGGGGTTGCTAGCTGCACTAATAGCTTTTGGTGTATGGGTTCTCGTTAGGCTTCTAGGCTTCATACTTGTTGGTGTTCTAGCTCTCATAGCTGCAGCCCTCATAATATTCCTCATAGCTGTAGCTGCATGGCTTGTTTTTGGTGGTAGAGGTGCATGGTTTAGATGGTATTAGTGCCAACCATACATTGCTAGTAGTATCATGAAGTAGACTACGAGTAGTATTATTCCGAAGGGTACACCCCTCCTAGCCCACTCACGACTACTAATCTTGAGGCGGCCAGCTGCAACAATGTTTGGTATGTTTCCAGGTATTAGCATTCCACCAGAGATTAGTAGTCCCATGAGAGCACTCTTTATCTGCGCTAGAGTCATGTGTGGCCCTATCTCAGCTGCTGTTAGGGTAGCATTATCGACTACTGCTGATATCATGTTAACCCAGTAGAGTATTAGTGCTGGTATCTTGCTGAAATACCATACCGTTAACGGTATGAAGGAGTTCCCTAGTAGTTCTAGAGCTGCAACAAACACGTAGACCTTAAAAGCCCTTATGACTATGTCTCTAAGCCTCTCTGGGTACTTCACTGGCTCACTCCTAGCCTTCTCTACTGCTACAAACTCTGCTACAACACTATGATGCTTCCTTGCTAGAAGCCCTGTAAACACTGCTATTGCTATGATCCCCGGTATTACTAGGTCTCCTAGAAGCTTTAAGAGGAACGCGAACCCTGCATGGTATGGTGGCCCACTAAGCTTTGATACAGCTATGGTGGCTAGAGGCTCACCTACAGGTGTTAATGCTGCTCCCAACCCTATTGCGAAGCAGCCGTAGACTGCTAGGTCTAGCTTCTCACTACGGTCTATTGGTAGGGCGTAGACTATCTCTGCTAGGATTACTGATGCCACTATAACCGATATTATGCTTGAGACTAGCCCTAGGAATGATATGAAGAGCGTAACGAAGACCATGATCCCAAGCTTCTCAATCATCTCTAGGAGGCCACGATAGAATGTTGGGTATAGGAAGTAGAATGCTAGGCCAGCGAAGAGGACTACCTGCGTTATCCCTATAGGGATCCCAGAGATCATTACTGGTGCTAGTAGCGCGTCCCTCCACAACTCTAACGGTTTAGGCACCATGCCGTGGAGGTATACTAGTAGGAATGCTATTACACCCATGCAGAAGAAGAAGTATTCTAGGTTCTCCTCAATCTTCTTAACCACTAGTGGTAGGATGAGCACAGCTAGGAATATCGCTACAAGCCCTGCTACAACACTTGGTACTGGTGTTGGTGGTGGATGTACTAGTAGGTGGAACTCTATCCCACCCACTTCTACCCACCTATAACCCTACTCTGCTCATGGCCATACGAGTATTTTAAAGCATACTTAGGAGGAGCATGTAGTGAATGTCTGCAACCCTGTAGAACGTTCTGTTCTCCCACCCCACTATCCTAGGAAGCCTCGAAGAACTGCAGCTTCACTACATGCTTTCTGAGCACTAGTATTGTCTCCTGACGATACTAGTCTCCTCATCCTCCAAAGCCTATCCCAGTAGTCGTTTGGAACTGAGATACAGCATTCAACTCCCAGCAAGTCTCTTAGGGTGTTGATGTCCTCTCTAACTAGCTCAGCTACCTTGGTACTCGTATAGCTTTCCAGAAGCTCTAGGTTAGAGTAGCAGAGATCTACACATACATCCCTCTCTAGTAGCGGTAGCGTCTTAACCACTAGGTCTAGTGCTTGGTCTCCAAGCTTCTCTCCTAAAGCTCTAAGACCTCTACCAAGACCTAGGAGTGATGGTGGTAAGCCTATAGAGTACATAGCTGCTGTAAACTTTATCGCCCTCGGTAGGACTAGTCTTAGTGGTGAGCCTATAAGCCTCCTATCACCAGTGAATGCTGCTGCGTTAGATAGGTCTCTAGAGTAGACCTCCTCAGAGACTCTATCCCTCCTCTTAGGGATAGCCTTAGAGACTAGGCTAACAGTGTCTGCAAGCTCCCTCAACACTACAAGGTACTCTGAGGCTGCTATCCTAGCAGCTTCAACTAGTACCCTCTCCTCATCCCCACCTAGTATCCTTGGTTTACCAGCCACATTCTCTCTTAGAGCTCTTATAGTCTCCTCGTAAAGGCTCCTAGGAGTATCAAATCTTAGTGCAGACTGTATGGTTACAGTATGGTATCCAGAGTACTGTCTAGTGAAGAGGCTTACAGCCTCAGGTGATAAGTGTCCACGGAATGGGGGTTTACCAACACCTATTATGGGGTAGACTCGTACACCCTCACGATCAGCCCACTTGTAGAGCCTAGACAAGCCTACTACTAAGCCTATACTACTAGCCAGGTGGCCATAGGCTAGTGCTGCATCACTCTTACCTAGGAACACTCTTATACCCTCATACACGAAGCCCTCACTTAACAGTCTAGAATAGAGGCTTGAAACGATGTGATCCACGTTGATGAGCCTCACAACATCCTCTATTAATGGTATTAGGCAGGGGGGCTCAGCACCTCTAAGACCAAGCTCCTCCTCAGCAAGTCTTTGAACCTTTAAGATCCTCTTCTGAGTCGCTATAAGCTCCCACGATGAAGCAGACATAGGGTGGACAATAAACCTGATAGCCTGTGAGCCTGCAAGACTTAGACTACGCTTATTAGCAGCCATAACACCCCATAGAACCATCACCTGTCGGACACAACCCTCTAAGCGTTCAGAGGGTATGCGCGGCGTGATTAGGAAATCCCTTCCGGGAGCGAAGCCAGCCTCTATGAGGGCCTCAACAACCCACTCGACCTGATGGTATGGTGTTAGTTTACCCTCATAGTCAACCATCTTCTCGTCACAACCGTACCCACCACTCTCAATAGGTGTTAGATCTAGTACAGCCTCCTCAACCTCACCACGACTACCAATATACCTTGAAGCGCTATCAGGGTGCTGTGTAGCCATGAGCACTGGGACAATAGAGTACATGTAGACCACCATCTCTAGGGTAGGAGGTCTGCGAGACTATGAGGCTAGGGCTAGCCTAGAGCTGGAGAGGGTCTAAGCCTAGGCTACTCACTTGGTACTTGATAATAAAGTTTTAGGCTGGGATAGGAGTAGGCTATACCCTATGGTGATGAGTGCCGAGTTCGCCGAAGAACTATCATGTGGACTACATAGCTACTGATGAGTACCAAGGATGAGAGACTACTGTATGCTTCTAGGATGCTAGTACAACTGTATCGTAGAAGACTACGCCATTCCTCTCAAAGTAGAGTTTAACTCTAAACCTATCACCTGGATGCACCTGGCTACCACTATAGGCACATACTAGTCTTAGTATGAGGGGTTTAGGGCCTGGAGGAACATAGTATGGTAGTGTAGAGTTGTAGGGTTTACACTCGTATATCACATGGTACTCCCACCACACTGCTTCAGCTTTAATAAGCTTATCAGATGCTTGACCATAGTTGTACAATCTAACAATGATAGTACCATTAGTGTATGCTTCAGCAGAGGATATTGTTATCCTTGGCGTCGTCTTAGGCACACTATTATATATCGAGTACACATACCATACTGCAGCAACTATTACAGCTAAGACTATACAGAGGAGTGCTACCTCACCAATCATCTCGGTTATAGCAAGCCTCATCAATCAACCCTCAAAAACACGCCTAAAGCATCCTCACCTAAGCCTATACGGTTTAAAGCCCCTAATAAGAAGCTAGCTGAGAAAGGAATAGTTGAATCTAGATCCAAGGAGAGTTGAGGAAGCTTAGAAGATGGGGTATTTAAAAAGAGTTTAGCCTAGGGGCTAGGAGCTACTAGGCCTTCTAGCTCTAGCTACGGAGATCAAGTAGCCTATTATGAGGCCTACAACACCTAGTGCTATGGCAGCAGCTATTACTGGTGTAGCTGCAGGCTTCGTAATCGTTACAGTAACCGTCTTGGTAGCTGTAGTTACAACCGGCTTTACAGCTGTAACCGTTCTCGTTGTTGACACTGTTGTGAATACTGGTGTTGTACTGGTTATTGTCGAGATGCTTGTAACACTACTAGTAGCATAGCTTGTACTCGTAATCGTCGATGTAACTGTGGACGTGACGGTTGTAAACACTAGGCTAGTGCTAGTAGTTGTAGCTGTAACTGTAACCGTTACGGGAGGTGGAGTAGTTGTTGTAGTTGTAGTCACCACGGGTGTTGTAGTCGTTGTCGTCGTAGTTGTCACTGGTGTTGTTGTAGTAACTGGTGTTGTGGTAGTTGTTGTGGTTGTTACGGTTGTCGTAGTTGTTACTGGTGTTGTAGTTGTTATGGGCGTCGTGGTAGTAGTTACAGGTGTTACTGGTATGAAGGCTACTGGAGCGAAGTATGTGAAGTGTGTTGTGAGACCACATACAATACCAGTAACAGTGTCAATAAGGGTTGTTGGTAGTGGAACCCAGACTGCTAAAGTCTTGTTGAAGTATGCTAACTTGACTATAGCACCACTAGGTACTAGTGATGGGTTGAAAGGCACACATACGGTTACTGGCTTTGTGAACCTAGTTCCTGAAGGGCCTAGATCAAGTACCATACCTACTGGCTTAGCTCTAGCCTGTACTGTTCCTGGTGGTGGTGTCGTATAGACTTTGACAACTATCTTTGTTACTGGCTTACCCTTAATACTCATCTTAGAGCCTACAGGTATTGCTATGTATGATGGCTTCTTGGTTGGAACTATAATCTCGACGGCAGTCTTCAAGGTACCCTCTGGAGTCACATACTTTGAGACATCAGCAACATAGATACTTGGAGCCACCTTAGCCATAGTCGTGGTTGTAACCTTAGCTGTTGTGGTGGTTGTTGTAGTCGTTGGAGTTGGTGGTGGGGGAGGCGGCGGGGGAGGAGGTGGAGGAACCCTAGTAGTCCTAGTAGTTGTAGTTATTGGTGTCGTGGTTGTCGTCATAGTAGTTGTAGTGGTTGGTGTTGTAGTGGTAGTCATGGTCGTCGTGGTCATAGTGGTTGTCGTCGTCGTAGTCGTTGTTGTTACTGGTGTTGTGGTGGTTGTTGGCTTAGTGGTTACGATGAAGACTGCGGCTGGTGTTGGTGATGCTCCAGGGGTTGCTATAAGTACTGTTGCTTCGCCTGGAGCCTGAGCTGTTGATGGTACTCCTATGGTGAGTGTGTAGGGTATTGATGGCACGTACACCTGGTCTATGTATATTATGTGGCCACCACTATCAACAACCTCTAAACCAACAGTCTTACCGGCTAGTACACTAGTTAGAAGTGTAAGCGTGATATTTGCTCCAGGTGTAACTGTCTTAGGGCTTACACTCGCATAGCTACCAGCAAGAGCTATTGACGCTACCATCAATGCTACTAGGCCTACAACTAGTATTACACGCTTTAACTCAGACTTCATGACGGGACGGTCACCTCCTCCACATACTTATCGCTCATAGGCCACCAAGCCTTACCGTAGGATAAAAGGTCATTCCACATGAACACCTTAACACGGTAAGTGCCATCAGGTACATTATAGAATGTGAATCTAACTGTTGAGCCTGGACCAGCTGTTGTTGACTCCATAGCGTACATGTATGGTACACCATTACTAATCCTATCCATGACAGCTATGACGAGGCCTTGAACCATGGGGGCACCATAATAGTAGCTCGTGTAGTAATAGTAATAGTAGTAGTAATAATAGTATGTGGGTGGTGCTGACACGCCTACAGTAACGTAGACGTCGTGGCCATATACGCTTACGCTAACGCTTAGCTTGTATTTTGGTGGTGGGCTTGGAGCTGATGAAACGTAGATGCTAACTGCTATTAGGCAGGCTGCTAGTATGCTGGCTGCTGCTAAGACTACTATAATGCCTTTACGGCTAGTTGTTGGAGGCACCGACATTACACGTGCACCCCACTGTGCTCGTATATCACTGAGCCACTCTAAGCATGTACAGTGAAGAGCTTCCTAGGCTACAACTCTCCATAGTCTTAGCATAAAAAACTTCTGGTTGAAGCCTATACGCGGAGGATAATAGGGTGGGGAACACTAGTCTCGTGTAAGCTAGAGAGTGTGGGTGATGAGTTCCAGGCCACCAGAGACCACCCCCACCTAGGGGGTGGTGTGAGGAGGGGATTAGCCAGCTGACTAGCCTCTAGAGGTACTCCTCTACCTCTGCTGCTATCTGCTTAATCCTCTTACGTACAATGTATGCTGTCGCTGCTATAGCTGCTATTGCCGCGGCAACACCCATTAATGGTACGTACCTCTTGATCCTTGTTACGAGTTTTGGTGGTAGTACTAGGTCTAGGCTTAAGCTACTTATCACTCTCCTCTGAACACATATCCTACCGTAGCCTGTTGCCTCAGCACATATACTGTATAATCCTATTGGTACGTTTATGGTTAGAGTTCCCTGCTTTGAGGAGACGTAGGTTGAGTAGAAGTTTAGGTCCATGCCCCTAACGTCTATGAGTGCATTCGGTATTGGTATACCTATATCGTTTACAACTCTTAGTATTATCTTCTCGGTCTTCCTATCAAGCTTTATAGTGTATGATGTTACTCTCCTAGTATCTATAGTTACTTTAGCATCACGGTATATTCCTCCCGTAACCGCTACTGTCACCTTCCCTAATGGGACCGTTAGTGTTACAGTCTTTGTTCCAGGCTTAAGCCTGGTGGTTCCAGGCTTGAGTAGTAGGGGTGAGGACACTGTTAGAGTTACTGGTGTTTGTATCGGTGTGCCAGCAAGCCTATCCACTAATGTTAGTGTGAGCTTAGTGTAGTGTCTATGGAGTGTGAAGCTTAGAAGCTTATTCGATGTAACTGTTATGTTCTCCTCTATGGGCTTGTAGGGGTAGAATTCTAGCCCCGTAGTCTTATCCCTTAAGGGCTCTAAGGGTTTAATGGCAATGGTGTGTACTCCTAGAGGAACGCTTACAAGTACTGTTGTATTCTTAGCTCCTACTGGTGCTCTAGCTCTTAGTACTCCATCAACATATACTCCGACTGGCACTAGTAGTCCCTGTGGCTCATTAACTGTTATGGATAGCTTGTAGCTTACTAGGCTAAGCCTCATAGTAGCTGTCTCAAATGGTTCATTGACGACTATGACCCTACACTCTGGCTTCGTTGCTGTAGTCTTGACGCAGACCCTATACTTGTCGTAGGGTAGTACTAGGTCTAGGTCTACTACTGGTTTGCTGAGGACTCCAGCAAGCCTATTCCTCCTACCAGTTGTAAGCCCTATAACCTCTATCGAGTAGTAGCCAGTGAGCGTGCCATTGTATGGTATGACTACTCTTAGTGTTAGCCTTGACGTAGCTCTATCAAGCCTAACTGTTACGGTTTTATTCCCATTGGCCACAATGCTTAGGGTTGCCGGCTTATAGTAGTACTCTGGTACTACTCTTACACTGTAGTTGCCGTAGGCTAGTACTAGTGTTAGACTCCCATTAACTATCCTAAGCCTCTTACCAGCAACAATGACTGTAACTGGTACTCTCACAAGGCTATTATTGTAGGTGTCAACGATCCTCAAGACCACCTTGTACCTACTCATAGGCAGTACTATGGTAGTATTACTCTCCATACCCGGGTCGCTTGGTACTGGTAAGCTGATAGTCGTCAGCGATGGCGCTAGCCTAGCTACACCCGGTGGAGGCTTAACTACGACAAGGTACTTGCCAGGTACGAGCTGCCTAAACTCTACTACTCCATTCGGGTTCGTGTATGCTGAAGCTACGATACTACCACCATACACTAGCTCAACTCTAGCACCTGGTACTGGGAGCCCATGGTAGTCCCTAACCCTAACTATGAAGTCTAGAGCATAGTAGACCTGCATGCCTGGGTGGGATAAAACCCTGTCAAAGTTGTAGACGATACCATAGCTTGTTGAGAGGAGGTATAGTGTTCTAGAGGAGAGTACTGCTCTACAGGGCTTAAACGCTAAGCCTCTAACCCAGGAGTAGCGGTACAGCGGCTCTGGTGGTGTAATACCGTGGGGGTCTACTAGGAGTGCTTCAACATACCCACTACCTGTAGTCACTAGGTATAGGTCTCTACCACCAATACTGCTAGCGTACCGAACCTCTAGTGGAGTGCCATTTACATGGTATATGAAGGATAA
>CAZTPV010000227.1:0-7070 GCA_964615085.1 uncultured Desulfurococcales archaeon | reverse complement strand
CATAGAATTGATAAAGCAACCTTCGAGAAGTTAAAAGATGAGTTAGCTTCATTGCCCTCCTTCAAGGACCCACTCACCGGCAAGGAGACAAAGTTTACGATAAAGTATGCTGAGCTTGTAACGAAAATGTTGAGGGAGAAGCCACAAATAGCTGATAAGCTTATGAATGCGTGGAGGGATGCAGCTCGCGCTAAATACCTAGAGGTGCTTAAGAAGCTTGGCGGTTAAGCTAAGTAGGGTCATTAGGGGTTTAAGGGTTTTAAGAGTACATGCCGATCCCATAGCATTATGTATTTACTTTATTCCGCTAGCTTTTTTCATACTCTTCTTCATATCTCCTCTACTAAGCATAATCTCTGGCATAGTAAATTTTGATTGGCGCCTCCTCTTAGATCCATTTTACATCAATCTTTCTCCAATAGGCTCGCCAGTATATATCTCCAATATTAATGGCGTAGTGTCAATAACAATTACTGGTGTTGATCTAGGAGTTATACTGAATAGTATTGTCAACGCCGTCCTTGTAACCCTATTGGCTTCAGTCTTAGGTACTACGGTAGCAATACTTATTGGACTATTTGATTTCCCGGGTAGAAGAGTACTAGCTGCACTTGCCGCGCTCCCACTTCTCGTAGCTCCCTTCGTAAACATGTATGTCATAAGGTTACTATTTGGGAAGAACCTCTTAGGTAACACGTTCTCAACAATACTTCACATGATTGGCATACCTTTATCCATAAGCTTTAGTGGTATTGCAGGAATAACTTTAGCGCAGACATTAGCGTTCTACCCCATAGTGTACATTAATGTGCTTGCAGCCCTAGGAGCTATAGATGCAAGTCTCATTGAACAAGCATTAAACTTGGGGTCAAGAGGGTTCAAGCTTGTAAGATCAATAGTACTGCCTCTAGTTGTACCAGGAATCTTGGCGGGTGCTACCCTAGTCTATATACTTAGCTTAGAGGATGTTGGTGGACCAATAGTATTCCACTACTATAATGTGATGTCATACCAAGTCTTCATGTTCTTTCAGCAATTCGCCTCAATAGGTAGAGTTGGCGTGGCAGCTGCTTTAAGCTTGATAATGCTAGTATGTGCTGTTATACCCATCATTGCGGTAAGGAAGTACTTAAGTCTTAGATATTACGCTAGACTAGCTAGAGGGGCTCCTAGGCCTTTAAGGAGAATTAAGCTTGGTATTGTAGGCTTACTCTTCACATACCTAGTAGTATTCCCCTTAGTACTCATTGCGGCAGCACCACAAATAGGTATTATAGTACTAGCATTCTGTCATAGATGGACAGGGCCTTTCCCTTCAGGACTAACACTGAACAATTACTATGCGTTATTCCTAACCCCTGGTGTTGTTCGTGGAATCATTAACAGCTTAATCTACACAGCATCTGCGATAGTGGGTATAGCTTTGCTGGGGTTCGCTACTGGATACGCAGTTTCAAGGTTAAACCTTCCTGGTGTAAGCGTCTTGGACGTACTATCTTCAGCCCCATTAGCTGTACCTGGCCTCGTTATAGCTTTTGGCTATTTTATATTCTTCCACGACTTGTTTAAGGGCACACTCTTAGATCCTTTAATACTACCTGTAATACCAATGATAATAGCATATACGGTAAGGAAGATGCCCTTCACTGTAAGAGCAGTCTATACTGGAGTTATACAAACACCAAGATCACTTGAGGAAGCTGCATTCTCCCTTGGCGCGGGCAGAGGAAATGTACTTAGGAGGATAGTATTACCTCTAACCTGGAGAAGTATTATTGCAGGGTTACTACTCAGCAGCATATATGTTATGAGCGAGGTTAGCGTTAGCGTAACATTAGGTGCTTTAGGAGGGGATATAACCTCGCCAAACCATACTGGCCCAATGACATTCGTCATAATGAGGCTCATTCAAGCCCCCAGTACAATTGCTGGTGCGCAGCCACAGGCTGTTGCAGCAGCGATGGCAACCATATTAATGGCCTTTGAAGCTTTAGTCTTGTTCATAGCTTCTAATAGACTTGCACGTAGAGGGCAGATGCTGTTAGCAGTGTAATGGTTATGGGTGCATGATATGACACACATAAAAGTAGTTAATGTTCATAAAAGGTTCGGTAAAACTATCGCTTTGAGAGGTGTAACTCTAGAGGTAAGAAGTCACGAGATGTTTGCCATTCTAGGCCCAAGTGGTTGTGGCAAGACAACGCTATTAAGGGTTATAGCTGGCTTTGAGACTCCCGACGAGGGCCATGTATATTTTGACGGTGAAGACGTAACTTTCAAGAGGCCAGATGAACGTGGAGCTGTAATGGTGTTTCAGAACTGGGCATTATGGCCTCATATGACTGTGTATGATAACATAGCATATGGGCTTAAGCTTAGAAAGCTCCCAGAGAAGGAGATTAGGAGAAAAGTTAAATGGGTATTAGAGCTTGTTGGACTTCAAGGACTTGAGAAGAGATACCCACATCAGCTTAGCGGTGGACAGCAGCAGCGTGTGGCACTCGCGAGAGCATTAGTCGTTGAGCCTAAGGTATTACTACTAGATGAACCCCTTACGAACCTTGATGCTAAACTAAGGTTAAGGCTTCGTGGTGAGCTTAAGAAGATTCAGCGAAAACTGGGCATTACAGCAATATACGTTACGCACGACCAAGAGGAAGCTTTAGCCGTGGCTGATAGAATAGCTATCATGAGAGCAGGAGTAATTGAACAAGTTGGAGAACCCCAAGAAGTATATAATAATCCTAGAACACTCTTTACAGCAATATTCTTAGGTAAGACGACCACAGCTATAGGCTACGTTGAAGATGAAACTAGTGATAAAGTCTATGTACGAGTAGGAGAAAACATCATACCAGCAATACCTCACGGAGTACATAGAGGAGACAAGGCTATCCTAGTGTTCAAGTCTGAAGCGACTTCACTAGCACCTATTGAAGATGTGGAAGCGGGATTGGTAGAGGGGATAGTCACTGTAGCAATGTACTTAGGTTCAGCAATTGAAGTTAGAATCGTACCTTTAGGCTATAATCGAGAACTATCCTTCTACATTCCCATTGACGCGGGTTTACCTAAACCTGGTGAAAAGTTCAGAATATATGTACCTTTTAGAGCTGTACACGCATTCCCTTACGAGGAGAGAGAACGTGACGTCCTTGAGTAAAGAGCTAGCTATCAAGATTAAGAAGATAGAGGCTCTAGTTGGAAACACCCCAATAGTTAAGCTTGAGAGAATAATCCCAGAAGATATTAGGAGGAAGGGAGTTGAACTATTTGTAAAACTAGAGTATCTTAATCCTACTGGGAGCCATAAGGATAGAATAGCTGTATACATGATTAAAAAGCTCATAGAGCAGGGTGTTATTAAAGAGGATAGCATTATTGTTGAAGCTTCAAGCGGCAATACTGCAATCTCCGTAGCTTGGGTCGCTAGCATACTCGGGATAAAGACTGTAATAGTTGTCGACGAGGAATCGAGTAGAGAGAAGTTGAGCATTCTTAAGGCTCTTGGAGCAAAAGTTGTGAAAGCCCCTGGGGACAGAGTTATTGAAGTTGCAAAAAGTATAGCCCGTAAGCTTAACGCAATATTCCTATACCAGTATGGTAATAAGCTTAACCATGAAGCTCACTACAGGACTACTGGACCAGAAATATTCAGTCAACTTAAAGGCAAGATAGACTACTTTGTTATGGGTATGGGTACATGTGGTACTATAACAGGTGTTGGGAGATACTTGAAGGAGGTTATGAATGGTGAAGTTAAGGTTGTAGGTGTAGTACCAAAGGGTGCAGTAATGGCTGGAGGCTCGGGTGGTGATAGAATTGAAGGACTTATATCTAGTTTTACACCAGAACTTTGTAGAGAGTTATCACCATTATACGTAGACGAGATAATCGAGGTTAGCTTCAATGACGCGTTAACGTATATGCTTAAACTAGCTCGTGAAGAGGGAGTTTTAGGAGGGCTCTCAACCGGCGCTAACGTTTACGCATCCCTAATCGTAGCTAAAAGAGCGAAACCAGGATCAAGAATTGTAACCCTAGCAGCAGACTCGATATTTAGGTATACGGGTTTGTTGCAAGAGAGCTAGATGCGCTATGAGATATTGCTATAAGCTACTTGATGAAAATATATGGTACGCTTACTTAAGTGGTACACACGCCACTTTACCTCTAGCTGAGCTTAAAGCAGTGCTAGAAGCTGAGAGAATAGATTACAATATTCTAGAAGTACATGATCAGCTAGTACTATTTAGGCTTAAAGAGGTAAAGGAGGGAGTAAAACTAGCAACTAGGTCAGGATACATTCATGAAGTTGGTGTTGCACTAGCTGTTAGTGAAGCACACAGCAACTGCATCCTAGAAGCCGTTAGAAACATCGATTTAACACCACTTAAAAATCATAAGGTTATTGTCAAGGTTTCTAGGATAAAGGGGTATAGTAAGCACATTAACTGCTTAGATCTCACGAAAGAGATAGCCAAGCTGCTTACTGAGAGGTGTAAGCATGCTGGTTGTAGTGTAGGTGTTAGAGGAGCCTCTATAACACTCAAGGTGCTTTTAACTGAAGGTATAGCTGTGATAGGTATACCTTTGGATACTTTAAACGTCTCAGAGCTCTTAGAGAGAAGTCCACATAAACGACCTTTCTTTAAACCGATATCGCTAGATCCTAGACTATCTAGAGTCTTTGTCAACCTATCTAGAATCACTCATGGACATATATTCTTAGATCCCTTTTGTGGTACTGGCGGGTTTGTTATTGAGGCAAATACAATTGCTAACTTAAGCTATAGCGTATGTAGCGAAATCGATGAAGAACTTGCAAAGGGAGCTCTAATTAACCTTAGATACTACAATTGTGTTTTAACTGATGTTGTTGTAGCTGATGCTACTCATCTACCGTTTAGACAAAACTCTATAGATTCTATAGGAACAGATCCACCATATGGGCGAAGTAGCTCAACTAAGGGTAGGAGACTTGATGTACTACTAAGGGGTTTTCTTCGTAGCGCTCTTAGAGTAATCAGGATTGGAAGATATATAAGTATGGCGATTCCACACTGGATTAACGTAAAAGAAATTACTACTAGTACCAACCTAAGGCTTATAGAGCAACATTTCATGAGGGTTCACGGTAGCTTGACTAGAATACTACTAGTGTTTCAAAAGGTGTACTGAGTTTGGAGTTTGGACTAGTGTTTCTTGGAACTTCTGCCGGAGTACCTACAAGGGAGAGAAGCTTACCATCCATAGCTATAGTGTATCGTGGTAGGATACTACTTCTTGACTGTGGCGAGGGCTGTCAGAGGAGACTAGCCATAGCCGGATTAAGCCCTTTGAGAATTGACTACATATTTATAAGTCATGGTCACGGCGATCACGTATTCGGTTTACCAGGACTAATACAAACCATGTCCATGCTTGGTAGGAGCAAAGATTTAGTAATATATTGTCCTAGGAGTGTTAAAAACCTAATAGAATCAGTAATGAGGTTTACACAACACAATACAGCGTTTAAGATAGTGGTAAAGACCGTTACTGATAATCTTCAAGAGCCTATTTGGGATAATAGGATGGTTATTCGAATCTTCCCCGTTGACCATACAGTAGAGTCTTATGGCATTACAATAGTGGAGGCTAAACCACGATACAACATTAATATCAATAAGCTTAGAGAGCTTGGGATAAAGCCAGGACCTATCATAAAGGCTCTAATCCAAGGTGGTAGAATAGTTGTTGGGAATAAGGTGATTAAGCTTGAAGATGTAGCTGAGGAGGTTAAGCCCTATAAGATAGTGTATACTGGTGATACAAGACCTTGCGAAAATGTACTAAGGGAAGCCAGGGAAGCCAACATACTAATTCATGACGCGACATTTGATAGTACGTACGCCGATAGGGCTCATGAAGAGGGACATAGTACTGGCGTAGATGCAGGTCTTATAGCTAGTGAGGCTAAAGTCCAACTACTTGTACTAACACATTTTAGCGCAAGATATAAACAAGTAGACCATATAGTGAGTGAGGCAAAACGATTCCACCGGAACGTTATTGCTGCAGAGGATTTACTCAAAATCGTAATACGTTAACATCATTGTAAAAGCTATTCTTTAGGCATATCATACTCCTTTACTGGACGACCCATTCTCGTAGGTGGAGCTAGCCAATCCACTAATTCTGAAACCCTGCTAGTCTCAATGATGAATGTTATGGGACCTAGAGGAGCCTCACTGTCATAGTCTACGAAACTGACATGACCCATGTATGCAGCTTGCTTATTAAGTTTAAATACGAGTAACCCTGGCGCCATACCTTTAATCATGTAAGATCTAGCAGCATCAAGTATTCTTTCCCGGCGAAGTAGCTCATGCAACTTTAGTAAGCTATAGTAGCTATTCGCCTCTGCAACCAGCAATCTTCTTTCTCCAATGTTGATAATGTTGATTTTTTCTGGCTCAAATACGTTAAGTACCGCCTTTTTGACCTTTCTCTCATCCTCAGTAGGTCTAATCTCTACCTCAACTCTTATCTTCACCATTACTTACCACCTTACGTAGAATTTCCCTAGCTATGTTTCTAGTAGACTCTAGATCCCCCTCATTAACTATCATGTAATCAGCTAGTGCTATCACCTCTCCTATTCCAAATGAGAGTTCAACATAATCTCTTGCACAAAATTCGTTAAAGGTTTTAGGATCTCCTTCTCTACCTCGTCTTCTTAGTCTTTCAAACCTTGTTCGAGGGGAAGCATGTACAGCTATTATCACGGTATCTCCATCCTCCTGGAAGACCTTAACCTCTTTCATACTTCTAACACCATCAATAACTACTACACTTGAATTAATCTTCTTAGCTTTTTCAAGAACTTTTCTTGCGATAATATCGTCTCCATATTGTCTTCTAAGTTCTCTTGCTACTTTACTCATGTTTTCAGCTGTTAAGGGCAACCCTCTACGTCTAACCTCTTCCCTTACAACATCACCCATAACTAGTACTGGAAGACCCATTTCACGAGCGACTTGAGAGACTATGGTCTTACCGGATCCAGGCAACCCTGTTATTAAAAT
>CAZTPV010000226.1:0-11162 GCA_964615085.1 uncultured Desulfurococcales archaeon | reverse complement strand
GGAATCTTAATGAGTCTCTACAAGTCTGGAGTCCTACAATGTAGGAGCCGGGTAGGAGACTCCTTGGCTACTATAGGCATTGTGCTTGCTGGTGGAGAGTCTAAGAGAATGGGTAGGCTTAAGCAACTACTAACATATAGGGGTAAGCCTCTAATAAGGCATGTTATTGATGCTCTCAGTGATGTAGTTGACAGGGTTATTGTGTCTGTCTCAAGCAGGGTTGAGGATGCTATTAGAAGTGTGGTACCTAGCTGGGTTGAAATTGTAGTTGACGATGAGAGTTTTGGCTGTAAAGGCCCCGTACTAGGTGTTGTTAGTGTTGTTTCAAGGTTTAGAGCTGAGGAGTATTTGATGCTTCCATGCGACCTACCATGGATTAAACCTACTAGTCTTAGAGGCTTGGTAGAGGCTGCTAGGAGTGTAGGGGCTAGTGTAGCTTCACCATACTGGGCTAATGGCAGTATATCAACACTAACTAGCTATTTCACACATGATATTGCTGAGAAGCTAATATACTCTTGCCGTGTGAGAAGAGAGTATACAAGGCCAAGCGACATACATAGATCATCTAATCGACTCCTACTCCTACCGCCAAGGAGTATTGGTGCAACTCCTCTGGAGTTCACTAGCGTTAATAAACCAGATGACCTAGAGTCCCCTAAACCCCCAAGTGAGGGATGGGCTACAATACTATCGTCAACACACTCACTACATTACTCAAGGGCAGTTCTGAGGAGGAGTATTGGAGATCACTTAGGAGCTGCTATGGAGCATCTAAGAGAGGCCGGTATTTACGCTAAGCTAGGACTAACACATCTACATGTTCAAGCTCTAGTAGACGCCTGTAGAGAGGCTAGTGAGGCTGGAGCATCATGGCTAGTTTCAAAGCTTAGGAATGCTGTAAGCATGGTTCGTTTAAGGCTTGGCTGGAGGCATAGGCATGGTAGAGATGTCTGCTTATAGTCTATCGTCGAGGTTCCTCCAGTACTATCTCCTCCTCTTCACCCTCCTCTTCCTCAACCTCCTCCTCGCGTTTAGATCTTACAGTCTCCTTAGCCTCCTTCTTCTCCCTTCGTGGTGGTAGTTTAGATGCAATATTCTCGATAATGCTTTCACGTGCAGCTTTACAGTATAGCTGTGACACGCCCTTAATGTTTAGGGCTGTATATAGTGCATCGTAGATGGCCTCTGGAGTGTCTTGAACCTCTACTAGCATGTATGTGTCAGCTTCATCGCTAATCTCGTCTACAACACCCTTATTAGGGTCAATAACCATTGTTGGAACCGTGTAGACTTTATTGGGCGCCTCAAATACTCCTCCCACAGCTAGTATCGGTATATTGTTCTCGATGCTTCTAGCTAGTAGTATTGTCTTAATCCTCTCAACGTCATCGCCAAACCTTAGCGATGTTATGATAACTGTTGCACCTAGTAATAGTAGCCCTCTAGCTATCTCTGGATTATATATGTCGTCTTCAGCCATAATGCCTAGTATTCTTGGGAACCGTGCTAGAACTTGAAGACTACGACCATTACTAACTCCTAGCTCCGTATCAAGACCATTAACACACACCTTCCTGTACTTAGTCATCACTACACCATTAGGCGATATGACGAAGCTTGTTAGGAATAGCTTGGGCCCAGCTCTCTCAAGTATAGGGCCACCAACAATGTAAGTGCTTGTCTCTAAGGCTGTTTGCGCTAGTAGCTCCGTTGTGGGTCCTGGAATTCTTTCAGCTTGATTGCGTGCAACAGTCTTACTACGTTGTAGGGGGAAGTAGAGGTAGAAGGGACCACTATTGAGCATTGATGGTAGTACTACTATTTTTGCGCCCCTCTGAGCAGCATCTCTAATGAGCTTTCTAGCCTTCTCCATATTAGTCTTTCTTGCTAGAAGCCTCATCTTCATATGTATGAGTGCAACTGTTAGAGTCAAGGTTTTCGTATACCTCCACGTGTGTGGTAAGGCTGGGTCACTCTACGTATCACATAATGGTATGAGGGTAGGTAAAACGTCTACCCCTCTCCTCCAGGGAGTGGTGGCGCTTTATCTGCAAACTCAGGTCTTGACTCTAGTTTAGCGTGTAACTGTTCTAGTATCCTATCTAGGACTTCCTGGTAGTCTTGCTCTCCACGCTCAATAGCATCCATTGCCTCTTGAAGACTCCTAGTAGTTTCCTCTGAGACGAGCTCCTTGAAGTTCTCGTAGAGGTAGCCGTAGACTCCTACACCTTTAGCTGTTGCTCTTAACAGCCCCTTCTTTAGGGATATCACGTAGCCTCTTCTCAGCAGAGTCTCTATGATCTTCGCATAGGTGCTTGGACGGCCAATACCCCTACTCCTCATCATTTTGACGGCTTCAGCCTGCGTCATTGGAGGCATAATACTCCTCTTTAACACCTTTACGAGCTTCTCCAAAGAGTACTCTCCAGGCTCTAGCCTAGGCATGACCTTGACAAGCTCGTATACGTTTAGGAAGCCTGGATCAATTACATCCACAACTCTCTCCTCCTCTAGTACTGACTCCCTACCAGCTATCATTATCTTAATGCGTGCTCTCTGTATCCTTACCTTAGCAGGCTTCATCTGGCTTGCTATGAACCTCCGGAATATCAGGTTGTATAGCTCATAGTGCCTTCTTGTAAGTGGTCTTGCAAGCTGTATGATGCCTTCCTCAATTAGTCTTCTAAGCCTCTCAGCGTCTATTGGTCTTGTAGGCCTAATAGCTTCATGCGCTCCTCCAGTACCCCATGTTCGTGGTACGAAGATCTCACTAAGCTTATCCTCTCCATAAACCTCCTTAAGGTATTCTCTAGCAACGGCTATACCAGCATCACTAACCCTAATACTATCGGTTCTATGGTAAGTTATTAGACCCAGCTCGAAGAGGTCTTGTGCAATCCTCATAGCTTCTGGTGCACTCATCCCAAGCCTCTCAGCTGCCTCTGCGAGCATTGAGTCTGTCGTGTAGGGTGGTAGGGGTTTTAGCTCCTCAACCTTCTCTTCAACAACTTCAACAATTGCCTTAGCCTCTCCCCTTCTTAACGCCGCTGATAGCTCCTTGATTATCCTCCTCTTCTCCTTCATGAGGTCTAGTAGCTTTCTCCTAATCTCTATAAGATCCTTCATCCTAGCATCTCTTACTGACTCCTCAATAGCCTCTCTAATCTTGGACATAACGTCCTTTAGCTTAGCATCGATATCGGTAGCTTTGACCTCTATTTCGAATGAAGCCTTAGCGCTAGTGAACCTAAGCCTGTAGAAGGGTATTTTCTCAAACTCGTAGTGTAGGCTTCTCTCAACAATCCAGCCTAAGACTGGTGTTTGTACACGACCAGCACTAAGATTGTAGTTTGGCCTACTACATTGCCTGATCATCTCCTCTCTAAGCTTCTCAAGAACTTTCCTAGCCTTCTCCCTACTCAAACCCGATTTGAGTAGCTCCTTCAACTTCTTCTCTAGCTTCCTCTCAAGAGTCATCATACAGAATTTTGGCCAGAAGTCTGTCCAGAGTATGGGTGATAAGCTGAAACCTATCCACCTATCCTCAACTCTTCTGACAATCTGTGCTTTAACTAGGTTCTCGTCAAAGTCTCTTGGGTTCCTTATGGCGTTGAGTATCGCCTTCCTTGTTATCTCGTGAAACTCAACTCTAAGCCTATTGGTATTGAATACTGTGATGAGGTTTGCTAGATCCCATCCTATCTTCTCCCCCTCAGTATCTGGATCAGTGCCTATTAGCACGAGATCAACTTCAGTTGCTATGTCTCTTAAAGCCTCCACTATATCCCAGCTTGATTTCACAAATGGACTACCACATATTGGGCATCTAAGCTTTCTAGGACCTTTAACAGGATTGTATGTTGCTGGGTCTGGAGCCCATTGATGACCACATATAAGGCATCTAGCAAGGGGAGCGTAGACTGGAAGGTATCTTGAGGCTCCTCTCGAAGCTACTAGCACACCATAGCTATTAACAGCTGTAGCCCAGTCGAAGAGCGTTGTACTTCCACTAAGCTCGTCAAGTAGCCAGTCGCTAGTTATCCTCTCCTGTGGTTTCAAAGGCTTTACTAGATCGTAGACGTGGCCTCCACTAGCTGCTATCAACAGTATGTAGTCGCCAGTTGAGACTTCATAGACTTTTAATGGGCCTATAACCCTTACTGAGGGCTTGCCGAAGAAGCTTGCAATCGTCCTAGCCTTGTTTGGAGACTCAACTATCATTAGGGCTGTTTTGACGAGTTCTTGTTTAAGCTCCTCTTTAACCTTACCCTCCATGACCTCTCTAACTCTCTTCCTATCCTCGTCAATCTCCTTCAAGAGCTTAGAGAGGTCTAGTTCCTCAAATCTTCTCCACTCAGCTTCAACCATCCACCTAGTCCTCTTTATGAGGCCGTTGAGTAGTCTCTCATCGTCAACAACTACTACGGATAGCCCTTTAGTAATGCCTCCAGCATATAGCCTACTAGTCCTACCAGAAGCCTGGATGTAGGTTGCAGCATCAGGTATTAGTATATATGCTTTGGACTCCTCCCTCCTAATGGATATGTCTGGAGCTTTCTCAAGACTAGACCATACATCGTCTCTTGACAGTGCCCTCCTAATGAACTCAGCTTGCTCCATGAAGAAGCGTGCTCTCTCATCACTCTTCCACTCATCTGTTCTAAGTTCTTGGGCTATCCTCTGTAAGGCTGCTGGGCTTAATCGTTGAAGCTCACGCCTTACTCTGGCTAGCCTCTGTTCAGCTTCACGCTTAACATCCTCTGGGGCATACTCAGCTAGTAGTGCTAGTGCTCTAAGGATGTTCAGTGGGTGTGGATCCTCAAACTTAGCGCTAAACTTTAGCCTTGGAATGCCAGCAAACACTGCATACCTGATTCTTTCAGGTAGGTCTAAGCCTCGAACAGCTACACCATAGTATATGGCTACTCCAACAAGTATGTTTGTTTCTCCTGATCTAAACCTTTCAAGAGCCCTAATATTCTTTGAAGTGAATGCTTCAACCTTTAACCCTCTATGCGCAAGCTTCTCGTTAAGGTATTCTGCTAGTCTTTCAGCATACTCTACCCCTAGGTCTACTGGAACATACACTAGACCTCCATCGCCAAGACGGGCAACTATAGCTGCTACAGTCTCCTCAATACTCTCCTTAGGATACGTGTAGGAGTCAACAATATTCCTTATGGTTTCACTTCTAGAGCCTGCCTCAAAACCTAGCAATACTCTGAAAAGCCTAACCTTAGCTCCTCTAGGCCTACCAGTAGCGCTTGAGACTACTAGAACACCCACCTTACGTCTAGCTTCTTCAAGGTCCTGTAGGAGCTTATCTAGCTCCTCATACTCTTTCTCTAGTTGTCTCCTAACCTCATTAGCTTCTTCCTTTGACTTTCTTAACGCTACTGTCAACTTGTTAATTGTTCTAGCTATGCTTCTCTGTAGCTTCATAACCCTCTGTGCTTTAGCTACGTCGTTATCAGTGAACCCTAAGACTCTTAGTACTGCATCAACACTCTTCCCGCTCTTGAGTACTGCATCGACATCGTCTACGAAGATGAACTTAAAGCCACCATACCTTCTACCTAGTTCTACAAGCTCTCTCCACCTTTGTGTTAGGAACCTAGCAGTCGTTATTAGTACGTCAAAGTCTCCTTGAGCAAGCCTATTTTCACGCTCTCTCCTCTCCTTATGCCTTAGCTTTGAATGGAATGCTAGGATTCTAACCTCTACATCCCTACCATACTTCTCTCTAGCCCATTCACGCATCTTTTCGGCAAAGAGTTTAGCCTTCTCCTCAGCCATTATGACCAATGGTGTTGTTGGCACCACAATGTATGTTTTTACGGGTTTTTCTCCACGAACCTGCCATATTCCTGCAAGGTATACAGCCATTAGTATCCCGAACGTCGTCTTACCAACGCCAGTTGGAGCTATTATTGCGAAGCTCTTACCCTTAAGGACCCTCTTAGCCCATGTCCTCTGTGCACTCCAGAGCCTAGAGCCAGTAGCTTTCCTAAATACTTCTTCAAGCTCTCTAGCAGACATTTCAACCTTAGCATAGTATTCTAGAGGTGATCCATGGACTACCTTACCCTCACTTAGTACTAGCTTGTATGCGTCAACGATATCCTCAACAGGCTTAATGACTGATAGGCATCGTGGGCATGGTAGGTTTAATTGAAGCCTATCATCAGCTACGGAGCGTCCACAATTTGGGCATGAGTGTAGGTAGATGCCTCTAGGCTGAGGTGTATTCTGCATGTAGTTCACCGCCTCATGGCAGTCTTCCATACCCACTCCACCTTATAGTAGTCTAGTCCTCGCATAGAGGGCTTAAACCAGTATCAGTAGCTGATAAGTGTTTCCCCTAGAGGCCTTGAGGAACTATCTTATCCAGGTACCCCACTTAACCATGTACCTCTTGACAATAGTTACTGGGTAGCCTAGAGAAACCATAGTCTTGACTTTCTCGCATAGGCTTCTAGGGATTAGGGCACCACCAAGAAAGTTTGCTCCAAGTCTTCTAGCTAGCTCTGGGTGGAAGCTAGCTGTAGGACCAATGATGGCTCTAACACCGCTTGGAGGAGCTAGAGATAGTAGTCTTCTAAGCCTTTCAGGATCATATATGCTTGTTCCAGAGGCCAGTACATGGTCGTAAGTTGCATTACTCTCGATCCCGCTTAACACCTTAAACCCCTTACGCTCAGCAAGTCTCTTGGCATCATCACTAGATTCTAGGACTGACACTAACACGTTCATAGATCTTAGTCTCTCAGCTAGTTTCTCCATGAAGCCTACTAGTAGTACGTGATCACCACTATTGATCCTCTCTAGGTAGCTTGAGGCTAATACTGGTCTAACACTCCAGGGAGTATAGTGGATCCAGGAGCTGGTTAGGGCGTTAACTAGAGCTATTGCGAGAATACTGCAGGCGAGGCTTTGACTAGCAGCTCTCGCTAATAGTCTTGGAGTGGGGTGAACCCCTATGCTACAGTATGAGGGGTTTACACTACGAGGCACTACTGCAACACCACAATAGCCTCCTTCAACCTCGACATAGGCCATGTTCAAGCCTAGAATGAAGTCCCTAATGTCTAGTGACGACCAAGGCCTTAGATGCGTATCTAGGAGCCATAGTAGTAGGCTACTTAGCTTCAAGACTCCTCAACCACACCACTCTCTGAGGGAATGGGATCTCTATTCCAGCTCTATCCAAGTACTCTTTAATCCTCTGAAGAAGGATGTATCTCGCCTCAATCCACTTCTGTGCTGGAACCCAAACCCACACCCTTAAGTTAACACTACTATCACCTAGCTCGTCTACGAAGACCTGTGGTTTAGGCTCTGCTAAAGCCCATGGATAAGACTCTAATGCTTCTAGGATAACCTTTCTAGCCTTCTCTATATCACTCGAATAGGATATTCCAACAATATACTCTATTCTCCTAGCTACCACGCCAGTAAGGTTTCTCATAACGGCTCCAAACACCTTATCATTAGGTATTCTCGTGACAGTACCCTCAAGCGTTCTAACTCTAATCGAGAATAGAGATGCATCAACAACACTACCAGTTATAGTCCCCTGATCAGTCTTAATCTCAACTATGTCTCCTAGCTTGAAAGGCTTGTCAAAGTATAGGAAGAGGCCAGAGAGAAAGCTTGACACGATAGTCTTACTTGCTAAGCCTAAGGCTAGGCCAAGAATCCCTCCAGCAAAGAGTAGTCCAGTAACATTAACCCCTGCAGCTGCAAGAGCGGAGACACCAGCAAAGAACGCTATAGCGTAGTAGACTAGCCTTGATATTATCCTCGCAGCATGTGATGGAGCTCCAAAGGCTACTAGTGTTCTCCTTAAAAGCCTTTGAATAGCAGCTGCTACAAGCAAGCCTACAACCATAATGCCTACAGCTATAGCTATGGTTGTTGCTAAATGGCCTACCTGACTCCACAGACTAGTATTATGGGCCTCAATAAAAATGCTTGAGAGGTTGAAACCTAGATCCAAGCCTACATGCCCCAGGAGGGGGGCTACTATGACACGACACGTTATAACCCTGGAGACACGTAGTTAACTCTCAACAAGGGGGGTGAGGCACTGGGGGCTCCACGAGCTTCTAAGCGATGAAGAGTAGTCCCATCACCGACCCCTCAATATTGGGTAATTGAGGTACTCTTCGGGATTCTCTATCCTCCTAGGCTCCTTCGCAAGTATCAGACCCTGGAACCTGCTTCGAGATGGTATGAAGTCTACTTTCCTGTAGAAGCACCAAATGAGAGCACCTGTCTCAGATAAACTGTAAAGGTGCACTTCTAGAGTAGCTTGCCTACGACTAATAACGTCGAAGAGCATTCTCTTCATCATCCCCGTCCAGGGATTATAGTCTAACATCATGTTCAGTACTACTGAGTTTTCAGAAGCCAGCTCAAGGTACACTCCCTCAACACCCTTCCCTCTAATACATGTTGAATAGAATCTATCAGCCTCCTCAACAACTAGTACTCCGTTATCATTCACCATGAGAGTTGTTGAAGCTAAGAGGGCAGCGAGGCTCCAAGGGCTAAAGTGTGGTGTTGATAAGCCGTACAGCATTACTATGTCGCCTTTAATGCCGTGGCGGTAGGCTTTAAGGACGTCGTCGCATAGTGGTTTAGCCTTAACACCCATAGCTTCTAGGTGGCTAACAGCTTCTGTAAGGGCTTGTCTTCTAAGATCTACAAGCACTACCTCCGGAGTCACACCCCTACTTAGTAGGACTCGTGACAACGCTATACTAGCTATACCAGCACCACTACAAAGGTCAATGATTTTAACCCTATCCTTCCCGGTAATTTGAGCTAACCATTCATGGTCTAGGAGTTTCTCCATAACCTTTATCGTCTCTTCCAGCCTTCTAGCACCCTCTTCACTAGTTGGGCTATCCGGCCACCTAACTAGCTTATACACTTCCTCAAGCCTACTACAACTATAACCAATAGCTGTTCAACCCCCAGGAGACGGGGCTTAATGGTCTACTAAACGTCCTACCATCTCCTAGTATTTAAGGCTTACCTACAGCCATATAGCCTCCCTTAGGTGTATGCTATGCCTCTCTACATTGTAGGTTCAGGGCTCTCAGCAGACTACTTAACTCTTAAAGCAATCTCCGTACTACACAACGCTGACAAGGTCTACGTAGACACGTATACGAGTATTGCTCCAGGCGTAGATGCTGAGCTAGTTAAAAGGCTAGCTCCCAAAGCAATTGTAGTAGCAGCCTCAAGGAGGCTACTTGAAGATGAAGCCTATAGAGTTATCGAGGAGGCTAAGAAATTGAATGTCGTCATCCTAGTTCCAGGAGACCCTATGATAGCAACTACACACGTATCCATACTCGTTGAGGCGCTTAAGAGGGGAGTTAGTGTCGAGGTTGTACCAGGTGTGTCAGGGGTCTATGCAGCTATCAGCGTTACGGGTCTACACTTCTACAGGTTTGGGAAGCCAGTAACCTTAGTCTATCCTGAAGAATACTATAAGCCATTTAGCGTGATAGAAACCATCTATGATAACTATGATAGAGGGCTTCACACCCTAATACTACTAGACCTTAGACTTGACGAGGGTAAGGCAATGACGATTCCAGAGGCTTTGAGGATTCTTATCGAGCTTGAAAAAAGCTATGAGGCTTCTAGACACCTAATGGAACGAGTTAAACTTGTTGGTGTAGCTAGGGCTGGACTACCAGACCAGTACTGCGCCTATGGTAATATAAGCCAACTAGCATCGAAGAGGTATCCACCACCACCACATAGCCTAATAGTCCTAGCAGAGAGGCTACACCCAGTAGAAGAGGAAGCACTTAGACTAGTATGCAGCGGGTAGATAGTAAAACAAGGCTAAGGCTTGAGTTCATGATGCTAATGAGTGTAGAGCAGTGAGGGGCTTATAGCATGAGTGATACCGTGCTAACAGTCTACAGGGTCTCTAAGAGGTTTGGGCGAGTTCAAGCTGTTAACGATATCTCATTCAACGTTAAGAGTGGAGAGGTTGTAGGGATAGTTGGCCCTAATGGTGCTGGTAAAACTACAACGCTTAAGATGATTGTAGGATTAATTAAACCTGATAGAGGAAGGATCCTAGTTTACGGCTACGATGTTCAACGTGAAAGAGTTAAAGCTTTATCACTAGTAGGCTATGTTCCAGAAAACCCTGTAGCACCACCCACCTTAAGGGCTATAGATCTACTATACCTTATAGCGTCGTTTAGGAGAATTCCACTAGAAGTTGTTAGAGAGGACATTAACTACTACTTGGACGTCTTTAACCTTTCTGAAGCTGCTAATAAGCCTATAGCCTCACTCTCAAGGGGAACACTCCAAAAGCTACTAATAGTATCCGCGTTCATTACACGACCAAAACTGCTTGTTATGGATGAACCTCTTACCGGGCTAGATCCTCTAGCTCAGCATGTGTTTAAACAAGAGGTGAGGAAGCTTGCATCAAAAGGCTGTGCAGTACTTATCTCAAGTCATAATCTACAGCTCGTCGAGGAGCTATGCAGTAGAGTAATACTTATACGTAGAGGTGTTAAGATCTTCGATGGTGGTATTGAAGAGCTTAAGAATATTGTGGGTTCAGGGAAGCTTGAGGAGGCCTATCTAAGACTTATTGGAGTTAAGGGATGAGCATCCATGTCTACTCTAACCTTGTACAAGTACATGATTAGGACTAGACTAGGTAGTTTTGGGGGTAGTGTTTCAAAGGCGATGCAGATAGCTGGCATAGTACTAACACTCATACTGTACGCTACATGTATAATCCTCTCACTCTACCTCATGCTAAGTCCCCCACCTATACCATCGAAGCCAATGCTAGTTCGTAGGGTCAAACTAGTACTAGCTAAGCTTAAGTGGACTAGCTTTGACTTAGCCTGCCTCATAGCCTCTTTAACCTCACTACCAGTCTACGTAAACCTCATAACTCAGCCTAGGATATCAATACCACCAGAGGACTTTGAGCTTATACTAACACAACCAGTAAGCGTTAGTAGCTACGTGCTAGCCCACACAATGTACACTATAACAAGCCTATTGTTAAACCCTTTAACGCCATCAATGGCGCTAGCGTTCTCATTCATGGCTTTAACCGAGACTAACCCGCTAAGAGCCTCAATAGCAGTACCTATAGC
>CAZTPV010000225.1:0-7078 GCA_964615085.1 uncultured Desulfurococcales archaeon | reverse complement strand
AAGCCCTTAGCCTAGTTTCTCGCATGCTAGAAGGGAGGTACTGGCTGTTCAGCACCACAAGCCTCGCATATTAGTATCCATGCCCTTCCACGCTTCTCAAGTCTGGTGTCTGGAGCCCCACAGGTTGGGCATATGACGTATGTCTTTAGAAACCTCTGTATTAGTGTTGTGAGTGTAGCTGCTGATACTCTAACGTTGAGTGTTAGCATTCCTGACTCCTCTTGATAATTACCACTTGCTCCGAGCTCTTTAAGGAGGTACCTCATTACTAGCCTAGGCTGTCTTCTTAAGACATCACATATTTGTTTAAAGTTCTTGATTATGGTCTTCCCTCCAACTCTTTCAACTTGAAGTCTTGGAAGTTCAAGACGGTGTGCTTTAACTCCTTTGCCAGGTAGCATACGGTATAATCTCTCTAGGAGCATATCGTAGTTGTATAGGATTTCTCTTTGAGTAGTCATGAGCTACCACCCCCTCTACTGTAGTGTAGGCTGAGCTTAGCTATAATATATGAACTAGGTATTAAGCATCCCTGGCTTAGAGTATTATTTTAGGGTTTGGAGAGGGGCTTTAGTATGTGCCTTGGTGTTCCAGCACGCGTTGTTAAACTAGTTGGTAACGGTATAGCATTAGTCGATTTTGGTGATGGAGTGTTAAGAGAGGTTGACGTATCTGTTTTAGAGGATGTAAGTGTTGGCGATTACGTTATAGTCCATGCTGGTATAGCTATTGAGAGGCTAAAGGAGGCTGAGTACCTTAAAATGGTTAAAGAGTTTGAAGAATTTTTACGAGAAATCGATGAGAAGGCTAAGGAACTACAGAAGATGCTCGGGGTTGAAACTCCTTGAGAAGATCAAAGTTTAGCCTACTTTGGCGATTCATAACACTTGCCCACGGTGCTGGTGGTAGGGAGACTAAAGAGGTTATTGAAGAGCTGATAAAACAGCACGTGCCAGTAGAGTATTGGAAAGTTCAAGGAGGAACTGGCCTTGATGAGTTGGATGACTCGTCCCTCATACCCTTAGGTGATGGAAGGTACCTAGCCATAACCATTGACTCGTACACAGTTAATCCACCATTCTTCCCTGGAGGGAATATAGGGTTACTTGCAGCCTCTGGGACAATAAATGATTTATTAATGGTTGGAGCTAAGCCGTTAGCGGCTTTAGATGCTATAATAGTGGAGGAGGGCTTCCCGTCAGATAAGCTTGAGGCTATAATTGAGAGTTTAACTAAGACTTTAACGAGCGAGGGAGTTAAGCTCATTGGCGGCGATTTCAAGGTGATGCCTAGGGGTCAAGTCGATGGGATAGTTATAGCCATGACTGGCATCGGGATTACCTCAAAGCCTATTATAGACTCTAGGATTAAACCTGGAGACGTTATAATAGTTACGGGAAGCCTTGGAGATCATGGTGCTGCTATACTAGCAGCTCAGCAGGGTTTAACTGCGAAACTCGATGTTAAGAGCGATGTAAAGCCATTAACAAAGCTCATGATACCGTTATTGGAGAGGTATGGTGATGCCATACATGGTGCTGGAGACCCTACAAGAGGTGGACTAGCAATGCTCGTAAACGACTGGGCTGAGAAGACCGGGACCGTCATAGTGCTGCATGAAGATAGGATACCAGTGAAGAAGAAGGTAAGAGATTATGCTGAAATGCTCGGCATAGATCCTTTATCACTTGCGAGTGAAGGTGTAGCTGTTTTAGCTGTCGACGAGGCTTATGGAACAGAGATCCTAGAGTACATTAGATCTAAGGGGTTTGAGGAAGCAGAGATTATTGGGAGAGTTTACGAGGCTAAAAAACCTGAACACAAAGGTAAAGTGCTATTAAGAACCATAACTGGAGGTTATAGGATTCTTGAACCTCCTTCCGGCGAGCTCGTACCAAGGATATGTTAGCTTAAGTCTTCTCAACAGTTTTAACCGCCTTTCTACTCTTAATCTTGAACTCGATACTCCTCCTAGTCCTCGGATCTAGCATATCTCTTAGCGTGTCGCCAAACATGTTAAATCCTAATACTACAATGAATATTGCTAGTCCTGGGAAGAATACAAGCCACCAAGCATTAGGGAAGAACTCAGCACCATCATAGATTATTCTACCCCAGTCTGCAAGTGGAGGTACTGCACCTAGGCCTAGGAAGCTTAGAGCCGCCTCAGTTAAGATTACTCCACCAATATCCATGGTTAGTAGCGCTATTAGTGGGCCCATGATATTTGGTAGTATGTGTTTAAACATTATCGCTAGAGGGGATAAACCTAAAGCTCTTGCAGCCTCAACATATGTGTTCTCCTTAGCTGATAACACCATTCCTCTCACAAGCCTAGCATAACCTGGCCACCATACAATCCAAAGAGCAATTATCACTGATACTAGGTAGGTTAGTGCTGGTAGATGCTTAGGCTTAACAGCAAAGAGAGCAAGCAGTATTGAAGCAATAACGTTATGATGAGTTAAGAACGATGATATTCTTGATGGTAGTACTGCAGAGAGGGCCATAGCTAGGATCAAGCCTGGGAATACTAGGAATATGTCAGTAATCCTCATTATCACTTCATCGATTGCACCACCATAGTATCCTGCGATAAAGCCTAAGAGAACACCTATCCAAGGCCCTACAAGCATAACTAGCATCGATACTATAAAGCTCGTACGAGCACCATAGAGAATTCTACTGAATAAATCTCTCCCCAGGTCATCACTCCCCAGTAGTAGAATGAAGGTACCTGGCTTAAGCCCTAGAGCTTTACACATGGGGTTATTTGGTATATGTATTATTGTGCCTGGCGGAGCTAGCTCAGCATGTGGGTCACAGTATATCAATTGTTGTTCATAGCTGAATGGTGCAAGGAAAGGACCCAGTATAGCTACTATTATAAACCCGATGATTATTATGAGGCCTGCAAGCCCTGTTGGAGAACGATTAAGCACGTAGAACATTAACTTCCACTCAGTTATTTTCGACTCGTTACGCTTTCTCCAGCCAGGCTTAACCTTATCTACTGCTGAAGCTATTCCGTCAAGGATCTTGTCGACTAGCCTGTCTAGAACTTTCTTCTCATACACCTCTTCTAGCGAAGCTTGTACAGCCATTAGTACCTCACCCTAGGGTCTATGATGCCATACATTATGTCCACGATGAAGTTAACCGTTATATATATTATTGCTATGAAGAAGACTCCGCATATTAGCCCTAGATAGTCAAAGTTATAGATTGCATTGAGCATGTACCTACCTATACCTGGCAGTCCAAAGATGGTCTCCGTTATAGGTGCACCAGCCAGAAGTCCTCCAAACATTAAGCCAAGTATTGTTACTACTGGGACCATAGCATTCTTGAATACGTGGCGATACACCCTCATTCTTGAAAAGCCTCTAGCCTCCATGTATTCAACATAGTCGGCGCTAAAAGCATCAAGGAAGCTACTACGTACAATCCTCATAGTGTATCCTATACCCGGGTAAGCTAGTACGAAAGCTGGTAAGGAGTATCTTGCTAGAATCTGTCCCAGAGTCTTAAAGTCTAACTCCAGTAGAGCGTCAATTAAGGGAATACCCGTAATCGAGTAAGCTGGTGTAGGAGTTCCAGCAAGAGTTAGGTGATGTGTTAATAGGAATACTGCATAGATTAGCAGGTAAGCGAACCAGAATATGGGCATTGATATACCGGATAAGGCTATAACTCTGAGTACTGAGTCAATCCACGTATCACGCTTCAACGCAGAAATAATACCTAGAGGAACACCTATAACAATGATAAAGAAGAACGCTATTAGGGACAGCTGTAGAGTGACAGGAAACCTTGAGAGCACGTCATCCCACACCTTGTCCTGCGTTACAGGACTAACCATCTGGTTCGTCAACAGCTTCTCCATGAAGAAATAGTACTGAACCCAAATCGGATCATCAAGATGGTATTCTTTCCTAAGCTCCTCTACAACCTTAGGGCTTGCTTTAAGCCCACCAGCCCAGAGACGAGCAGGGTCAGCTGGAATTACAGCAGCTATTAGGAACACTAGGAAAGTCACACCAATTAGTGTTGGTATGAACGTTAATAATCTTCTGATAATGAATCTCCGCAGTCCAGCCAACTTTACACCTCACGTAGCCCCTTAGTGGGCTACTAAGAGGCTGTGTAATTTGTGGGAGGGGTTTAAAAAGAAGATCTATCATTGTTAGTTAGCCTAGATTCTGAGAGAATTCCTAGCAATCATCTAATGATATTAAGCTATTAGACTAAGATGTTTGGATGAACTCATCTAGGTGAACGGAGTTTAAAAATAGAGGTGAGAGGGAGGGGTTCACTAGCCTACCTAACTACTTACCTCCAGTTGCAAGGAATGATGCTGCTTCTGATAGACTTGACACTACCTTAAAGCTTAGTACACTGAACTTCGTTCCACCGTAGAGTAGTGGACCTACATAGTCGTCTGGGTCCATATAGTCTGGAGCCCATCCTATGATGTATACCTGGAAGTCTCCCTTCTCAGTCCTCTGTAGGAGTGTTGGCCAGCTTAATGGTCTAACTGTTACCTTAAAGCCTAGCTGTCCCCAGGTGGTTTGTAGTAGTGATGCTATCTTCTCTCTCTGCGTGTTACCCTCGTTGTACCATATCTCAAAACTATACTTTGATGGATTGATGCCACTCTTGGCTATAAGCTCTTTGGCTTTAGCTAAGTCAAACTTATAGTGTACAACAATGTTGTCATTGTGGCCAATCATTCCCGAGGGTATTGCTCCGTAGAGTGGTGCTAGGTAGTTAGCGTATACGACTTTTCTTATTTGACTGAATGGTATAGCGTACATTAGGGCTTTCCTAACTAATGGGTTGTTGAATGGTGGCTTCATAGTGTTAACAACTATGAATGCTATTGTTGGTGTTATAGCACCCTTAATGACTCTAATCTTGAAGCTTGTGCCAGGATACGTATACCCCTTAATGTACTTTAGCCTTGTTAATGGTATTGCTCCTGTATCAGCCTCTCCTGATTTGAGTATTGTCTCTCGTGCATGAGCATCACTGTTTATGAGGAATATTACTAGCTTATGGCAAGGTACTCCATTCCTACCGTATGGAGGTATGGTCCATAGTGTCTTATTCCAATAGTATGGATTGTAGGCTAAGACTATGTAGCTGCCACGCTTATACTCTTTAACGTAGTATGGCCCTGTACCAACTGGGTACTTGTGGAGTAGTAAGTGTGTTGGCTCCTGCTCACCCTTACCAATGAATTTAGCCCATGCTGCTGGATTCTTACCATAGTTGCTAGCTTTTAATGCTTCCTCATACTTGCCTTTAAGGCTTGGAGTGTAGTCGAACAAGTACTTCATCGGTATTACGCTTAGGAATGGATCTGCTAATATGCTTAGTATTGGTGAGTATGGGAAGTATAGCTTCAGCATTACAACACCGGCTGTGGGACCATGGTAGCCGAAGAGGTCTAGTAGCTCTTTTAAGCTCTTAACCTCCTTACTCACACCCTTATACTCTGCATATATGCCTCCCTTTGCCAGTATGCTATTAAACTCGTCTTCACTTAGAACCATGCTCTTGTTGACATCAATGAATGATGTAACCATCCAGCTTGGATCCAGTCCCAACCTTGCTGCTCTCCAGATCGTGAAGAGGACGTCTATAGCACTTATCTTATATGTCTTGCCATGCCATGGATCATATGCTACGACACCACCTCTTATCACGAAGTACCAGGTCTTACCATCCTTCGAGTGTGCCCATGCCACTGCCAAGTCTGGGATTAAGTGCTTTGTATCGTTCTTCCAGTATGTTACCAGGGTGTCACCTATATTGTGCCAGATGAGCCAGCCAAAAGTCTCGTAGTCTGCTGCTGGATCAAAGCTCTCAGGCCATCCATGTGTCACATCGACCCATGTGTGCGCATCGTTCTTGTAGTTCTTGACGCCTATGGGTACTGATGGCGCGTTAGAGTCCTCCCATAGCAGGTCGAATCTCTCACCTAGAGTTGGGTGATAGTATCTACCATGTACCCAACTCCACTCAACACGTACTCTAATGTATTGTCCAAGCCATAGTATTGGTAGTTCCTCGTTACTTATCTTGTATATAGCCTCGTAGAGCTGCTCTCTCACGAAGGGATCCGTAGCCTTTCTGGCAGCGAGTATTAGTGCGTCAAGAGTATAGTTTCTATAGAATGCAGGATCTATGCTGCTAAATGCTAAACACTTTGAAGGTGGTGGCGTAGCAGTCTTGTTAACTTTAAATACGACAACTATTATCTTCTTGCCTGCAACAGTAACGCCTGGAGGTATCTTACTTCCTACAGGACCTACGATTACAATCGCCTTACTAGTCTCAATAACTTTAGCGTAGGGGCCTTTACCTCTACCTGCTCGCTTAGGTGTTGTTGTAGTTGGTTTTGTTGTAGTCATTGCCGTTGTTGTCGTAGTGGTGATGGGGGTTGTTGCTGTAGTAGGTACTGTGGACGTGACTGTACTTGTCTTCGTAACCGTTAGTGTCTTGGTTACGGTTACTGTTGAGGTAATAGTCGTTGGTCTAGCTGTAGGTGGCTTAACTGCGAGATACGCTACAGCAATACCTATTATTATACCTATTATGAAGGCTATTGCAGCTGCAGCCCCAGCTGATATACCTCTTCTCAATGTGAACCCCTCCTACACTTTTACACTCAGTAGTACTATTGTGGGGTGGCCTATAGGGGGGAGATAAATAGGGTACCCTCAATACCTGATTTAAAATTTCTTGCAATTAAGAGGGGTTAGTCATGTTAAGTTTCTCCATGAGCGAAGTACATAAAGCTATGTTTGATATAGCTCTCAGAGTTTCAAGTACAGCCTCAAGCCTTCCTACAAGATAAGGGGCAAAGCCTCTTAAACTATTAACCTGGCTTTCAAGCTCCCTTAGTCTCCTTCTAGCTTGGAGAACTAGGTGAAGTTTTCTTAGCACAAGAGAGAATAGAATATCCTTAGCGACTTCAGATATGGAGTTTAGTACGGGTATTGCTGAGCTACAGCGACAGTATTCAGGTTGTCTCGCACATACATCCACTAGGCCTAGCATGAGCTCTGCT
>CAZTPV010000224.1:0-5245 GCA_964615085.1 uncultured Desulfurococcales archaeon | reverse complement strand
TGCCTCTACTCCAAACAGCATTCGGGCGTTGAACTTCACCAGTAATACAAAGGTTATTATTAACACTATTACCAATATGTCAATTGCTAAGTCCTTGTTACTCAAGACCTTCCTCCTCTTCGATGTCTATCTCTATTATCTCTCCTTCACGTTTCTCCTCTCTTTTAGCTTCACCAATAACCTGCTTCCTTCTTCCAGTCTCAACTTCAACACTCTCTCCGCCAACCTTTAACTTAGATACTACGGCTCTCCATTTATGGTGGCAGTTAGGACATTCGAAGCTACCCATAATGGTTATTGTTATTCTACCCTTAGAGTCGGGAAACGGTGATACTAGCTGCCAAGTCTTCTTGGGTTCAGTGTAAGTTCCACAAACTGGGCATATGTGAGGATTGCTCTGCTTTTTACGTGGCATGATCTCGCCTCTCTGGGCTTCAATTCTGTTACGTTAGTGACGGTAAGGTTTTAACCTCTATTTCTGGCTGGTACTGCTTAAGTTTTGCCAATAAGCTCTTTACAATAGTGTTTATCGTTTGAGCTCTTGTATGGAGCATTGGTGCATTAATCGTTACAATTATCTCGGCTCTACTTGGCGTCACGCTCACTACTCTTGTTTCAACGTCTTGAGGCTTTGTTATTCTCTTCTCGGATAAGAGTGCTTCTCTTAGTTTTGACTCTATGGTCTCTAAGTCTCTTTCACCTATAATATTTAAGCGTAAGAGCAATGTCATTGTTGCATTAGTTCTTGAAGTCCTTCTTAACGGTTTGCTTACAAGTAGCCTATTTGGTATAGTTATTGTTGAACCTTGCTGATCTCTTATCGTTGTTGTGAAAACGTCAATAGCTACTATCCTTCCCTTATAGCCATTAACCTCAATGTAATCGCCTATTCTTAGTCTGCGTGCTAGTAGTATATAGTATGATGTTAAATCAGCTAAAAGATTCCAGTTTGCAGCTAGCGCGATTACTAGTACTGCTATCCACAGATATGCTAGTCCCGGTGTTTGAGTTACTATGTATATTACTGCTATTACAGTGAATATGTACACTATGGCTTGAATAGGCCTATATACCTGCTCTGCAACATTCTGTGTCAGTATGTTTCGAGAGACGAGTCTTGAGAGTGTGTAGCGTGTAACTCTAAGTATGAGATATGCGATGACTAATAGTATTGTTATTTTAAGCAGTATTTCTATAATTGTTGAAGTTACCTCGTGGGGTAGTGTTATTGGTGGAATCAATTTAATCATTCCTCAACGGAATGCTTGCATGAACTCCTCTATATAGTCTCTACGTACGAGGGCTATTACCTCATAGTTTGGTTGCAACTGAGTTACCTCACTTGGATCTAAGAGTGTTTGTCCGTCGAACACGGCCAGTATCTTTGCCTTAGACCTATCGTATTCTACTTCTTCAAGAGTCTTTCCAACAGCGTTACTACTCTCAGTTAAGGTTATACTTATGAGAGCATAGTTTCCAGAATATGCTGGAACAAGTTCAACAACACTATATTTACCCTCAATAATGGATTCAATTATTCTTGCCGTTATCTGAGGCTCTGGGACAACATACTCTATCCCAAATCTCTCCATGAGTAATGCTATTCTCGCGTCTCTAGCCTTAGCTATGATTCGAGGAACATTATACTCTTTCGCTAAGGCTGCAACAAACAAGTTCACTTCATCTTTATCCGTAACCGCCACAACAACATCAATTGTAAGCATATCTATTTCATCGTAGAGTGAAGGGTCAGTTGCATCCCTAGCGTAGGCTTGAACATCGGCTTCGTGGGCGACCATTTGAGCTCTTTCAGGGTTCTTGTCAACTATTATTACTTCGTGGCCTTTCTCAGCTAGCCTCTTAGCTAATAATGATCCAGAATGGCCTGCACCGATGATTAGTATCCTCAAGAGCTAAGCACCCTTAAAGCTAACCTGGTACTCCATGTTCTTTATCCTTTTAAAGGAATGAGTAGGTTATTAGGATTTAAGGTGATCTCATGCAGATTGAAGACCCTTTTAAGATAATTGATGTTCATGGTAGAATGATACTAGATTCAAGGGGTAACCCGACAGTTGAAGTTGAAGTTAAAACTCCTACTGGTTTTGGTCGTGCAGCAGCTCCAGCAGGAGCTTCTAAGGGTAAGCACGAAGCTTTAGAGCTTAGAGATGGTGGTAAAGAATTCCATGGTATGGGTGTTAGGAAGGCCGTTAATAATGTTAACAACATCATTAGACCTCGTTTAATCGGTCTTGATGTTAGACTCCAGCGTACTATAGATAAACTCCTATGTGAGCTTGACGGGACGCCTAACAAGTCGAGGCTTGGCGCAAACGCTATTGTTGCTACCTCACTAGCAGTGGCAAAAGCGGCGGCTAATAGCCTAAAACTTCCACTCTATAGGTACATTGGTGGTATCGGATCCTACATTATGCCTGTACCAATGCTTAACATTATTAATGGTGGTGTGCATGCAGGTAACGAGCTAAGTTTTCAAGAGTTTATGATAGCTCCTGTAGGTGCAGACTCATTCTCTGAAGCTATAAGAATCGCAGTTGAGGTCTACAAGACTCTAAAACAAGTGTTAAAGAATACTTATGGTGCTAATGCAATCAATGTTGGTGATGAGGGTGGGTTTGCTCCTCCAATGAGGCTTAATAGGGAGGCTCTCGATGCACTCACTAAGGCTATTAAGATGGCGGGGTATACTGAGAAGGATGTAGTCCTAGCTATTGATGCAGCAGCTTCCCAACTATACGATCCTGGTAAGGGTGTATACTACGTTGATGGTAGGGAAATGATGCCTAGCGACCTTCTCGAATACTACTTAATACTTGTCGACGAGTATGCAATTGTAAGTATCGAGGATCCATTCCACGAGGATGACTTTGAAAGCTTCAAACTATTAACGTCGAAGCTGAGGAGTAGAGTCCTTATAGTTGGTGACGACTTATACGTCACTAACCCCTTAAGGCTTAGGAAGGGTATTGAGGTAGGTGCAACTACAGCAGTACTTGTTAAAGTTAATCAAGTTGGTACATTAAGTGAGGCAATTGAGGTCACACTAGAGGCTCAAAGAGCGGGATTAAGAGCTATTATAAGTCATCGTAGTGGAGAGACTGAGGATACGACAATAGCTCACTTAGCTGTTGGACTACGTACTGGCTTAATTAAGACTGGTGCTCCCTGCAGAGGTGAAAGAACAGCTAAGTACAACGAGCTACTACGTATAGAGGAGGAGCTTGCAGGGGAAGCTATATACCCAGGTTTAGAGGCCTTCAAGCCATCTGCACCCCTACCTAGCTTAAAGCCATTAGTAAAGTGAGTGGTGTCTTAACATTGTATTGCAATGCTAGTCGTTTTCTAGAACTACTTAAAGGTATTAGGTATGATCCGACTGAATTCGTGGTCACTAGTCTAAGAAGTTTAGATCCTTTCGAGCTAATCATCTGCATTATGCTTTCACAGAATACGAGTGATAGAAATGCCATTAGAGCTTTCCATGAACTTAAGAAACGCGTTGGTGTTAAGCCAGAGGATATAGTTAAAGCTAGTGTCGATGAGATTGCAGAAGCCATACGTGTTGCTGGATTACACAGGCAACGCGCACAACGAATGAAGTCTCTTGCAAAAATAGTTCTAGAGGAATTTAAAGGTGATCTAACATCTATATGTCGGTTTTCTGGAGAGGAGGCTAGGAGAATACTCCTAAGCCTTCCTGGTGTTGGCTATAAAACCGCAGATATATTTCTTGATGTTGTATGTGGCTTTAACTTCTTCCCGATAGATACACATGTTAAACGAGTACTAGGAAGATTAGGGTTTGAGGGTAAAACCTATAATGAGTTAGCCTTAAAATTCACTAGCTTCTTTAGGAATATCCCTGTAGATTTCTTTCAAATACACTTAAAGTTGATAACCATTGGTAGGAGATACTGTAAACCAAGAAGACCTTTATGCGATGAATGTGTGCTTAGAGAGTGTTGTAGATATGCACACGAGAAAACCAGTTCTCCTCATCGTAAGTGAGCCGTGGAGTCTTGAAAGAGCTGTAGAGGAGGTTGGAGATACACTATATGTTCTCGACGAGAATATCGAAATAGAGGTTATAGCACCTACACTTGCACTAGCATACTCTAGGATGATAGCACCTTGGAGAGCTATTGGCGAGTTGATGAGGAATCCTCCAGCTTATGCTAGGAGAATAGTGCCTATAGAATCCATTGTAAATGCTAATGTAGATGATGTTGTTAGAACCGTAGTTAAGGTGATTAGGACTAGGGGGGTGAACTTAGAGGCAAAGTATAACATTGAGATACACAAACACGGATTTAATGTTAATCAAGGGGAAATGGAGAGGATAAGGAGGAGAATCGAGGAGACCTTAGGGGTACCAGATAAGAGGAAGAAGCCTAGATGGTCTATACTCCTAGATTTCATCTCTAACACCCGTCTAGTAGTTTCAGTAACCCCATATAAGCTTGATAGAGTGAGCTACTGGCGAAGGCTTAAATGGCCTCATGTGTTTAAGGAGCGGTTATAGAGGTAAGCCTAGAAAAGGTAACACCAATAAACTCACGAATAACTGGGGTAGACTGAAACTATGCCTACTGCACGAGACATAATTGAGAGTATTCTTGAGAAACCTTCAGTATTTAGGAGTAAGGAGAAGCTCTATCCAGAATATGTTCCACCTCACTTACCTCATAGGGATGAGCAGCTAAAGAGTCTAGCATCTTACTTTAAGCCAGTATTATTAGAGCCAGGATCAATTATGCAACGTGTACTACTTGTTGGTGGTGTTGGTACTGGTAAGACTGTAACAGCTAGAAGGTTTGGTAAGGACTTTACCCTACTTGCAAGACAGAGAGGTATAAGGTTCGAGTACGTTCACATAAACTGTCATCGTGATAGGACGTTATATCTCGTGGTTCAAGAGATAGCTAGGCAGCTTAGAATCCCAGTTCCTCAAAGAGGTTTATCGGCTCAAGAAATGTTCTCTATAGTATTAAAACACTTGGATGATAGGGATATATATGCGATTATAACTCTTGATGAATTTGACTACTTCATTGATGTTGCAGGTAACGATGCAGTATACTTCCTGGTGAGAATCTACGATGAGTACCCAGAACTAACTAAGAGAATAAACTACATATTCATTACCAGAAGTCTTAATAACCTAGGTAAACTTGATGCAGCCACGGAAAGCTACTTAGTTAGGAACATTATCAAGTTCAATCCA
>CAZTPV010000223.1:0-3854 GCA_964615085.1 uncultured Desulfurococcales archaeon | reverse complement strand
GCTTCACGCACCATTTCACTAGTCAAGCTATAGACTCCCTCCTCTGGGACTATTTTCACGTTCGCAACTAAGGGGTCTGTGAGTGGTCTTCCAATCTGGCTTAGGAGTTCAACGTAAACTTCTCTAACACCTTTAACCTGCTCGTATATCTTCTGTGCTGCACGTATCGCCATCACATTGTATATCTTGCCAACATGATTAACAGGGTTCTTGCCGGCAGCAGCCTCAATGCTCATAGGTCTCATAGGAGTTATTAGTCCATATGCTCTATTGCCTCTTCCCGTAGCTCCATCATCTCCATGCTCTGCACTAGTCCCTGTTACTGTAAGATATACTATTCCTTTATCTGGCCTATCAGCAGTGTTCACGTAGACAGTTACATCATAGTCTGGTGCAATCTTAGCAGCTAAGTCTAACACTTTATTCTTAATGTCCTCCTTAACTGCTAGGTAATGGTCAAGGTCTGGCGTCAAATGAGATATTATTGCAGCAGCTATTGTTAATTCTATCTTCTTGTCTCTTCGAAGTCCCATAACCTTAATGTCTTCACCAACCTCTGGAACATCCTTCTTAAATTCAGGACTATTAAGATACCTTTCAGTCTCATATACTAGCTTCTCAAGTGTTGAAAATGGTGCGAAGGCAACACCAACACTAGTATCATTCGCCAATGGCACCTCCTTACCGAGTTCAAAAACTCCCACTAGGTCAGCACTTCCTCTCCCTATCTTGTAATCTACAATCACGTGTTCCTCTGGGTCTAGGTAGCGGAATTTAGATTTAATCCAATTCTTCACGGCCTTCAATATTATAGGCCCTATGGGTACATGCTCGCGTGATCCATCACTTTTAACTACTTCTGTAGTAGCTCTTCCTGAGACTATTATGTATATTGGTTGAAGCACCTCACCGCCACCGAACCTTGGAGCAGCTTGACCTCCAACGAGAAGCACTTTATCAAGATTATGGTGAAGGATAACACCATAATGTTCAATATAGTATTTTGATAGTTGACGACTAGCCTCCTCAGCTACAGCATCAGCTATGGAATCTGGATGTCCTAAACCTTTACGCTCTACAAGCTCAACACTCAATGACTCTATAGGCTGCCATTTAACTAGCTCTACGATAATATTTCCTCGCTCCTTAGACTGCATGCAAGTGCCCCTCAACTTGACACATGTTACTAGGGTAAATTAAGCTCTTTTCCCTCCTAAGCTTTATGTGTGATAGCCTCTCGCCAAGGTAATACCATTAGCCACTGCCTCCATGAATATCATAGTCTATGCTTATGAAGAGTATTTGGCTTCCTCGAATCAAAACTTTACCATATTTTACCTTAAGTTTACCCTCTGAAACCTCCTCACAATCCTCTAAGACTAGGTTCATAGTATTATCTGTCATCTCCAGTTTACCTATGTACTCGCTACCATCCTTCAATTTAACTAGTATTGTATGGTTAATGGCGTCACGTAATATACGTAGAGGGCTAGCAGGTTTTTGAGCCGGAGTCATGGGCTACACCTCTCATACCCTTCTCATACTATTCCTATGGCAATACATCATGCTCTGGAAGGCTTCTGTCCTAATCATGGTGTCTTAAGGTCTGGGAGTATAAGAGATTATATGTTCTTAGCTAGCTTTGCAGCAAGGAACTGCTCATGGTATGTTTTACATTAGACTATAGGCGTTTAAGCTCTAGCTTGCCCTAGCTTAAAGTGCAATTTCTTCGAGAAGTTCATTGAGAACCCCTAGCTCAGGAAACTCTAATACTCCAACCTCCTCAGCTAAAACGTATGGTTTTACTTTTCGCAAGTCAACATCCTCTCGGAGTAGGGGTGATAAATAGGTTGAGGGTGAGAGGCTAACAGTAGTCCCAGTCTGATACACACCTATTGCTGGAAGAACTATCAAGCTTTTACCCTTATAAGGTGCTTTAAGGAAGCATGGTAGTCTAGTTATGAAGCCTAACTTATCCTTTATCCTTATACTGGGGTGCTCGTGGCCCATGATGATAACTTTAATCTTGTCATCAATATTTTTTGGTTTTCTATGGCCGTGAATAATGAGTATACTCCCTAACCTATACTCATCAAGTATGGGAACGCCATACTTTCTCGCTACTATCGGTAGAAAGTTATCGTGGTTCCCTCTCACAATGACGACTTCAATGCCCTTTTGTTGAAGGTTGCTAAGTAGCTTAGATACCTCCTCCCTTTCGCTCCTTAGTAGTCGGCTAAAGCAGTGCTTAACATCTCCAGCAAAGACTATTCTATCAGCGTCAACGAGGTCTAATGCCGTACTAAGCAGTTGGATTGCTCTCAGGTACTGGACTCTTGGTATATAGTACCCTTGCTCAGAAGCTTCTTCTTCAAATCCCAAGTGGAGATCGGCCGCTAGGATAGTCCTATACTGTCGTAGGTAAAGTAGTGGTAGATCACCTATAACTTCAAGTCCTACCTCTATCTCCAAGCCCATGCACCAATACTTAGCTACTTTAAGGAGTGTTGGCCGCCAGGGAAGCCTCCCCTCATCGACTCCCTTCTACTATAGGGAGTCTCAGGGAGGGGCGGGGGGTAGGCGGCCATTAGTTATAGGAGTAGTAGTGTATATGCGTAATATTTACTTTCTTAACTTAGCTAGACTAACTCGGCAATGTATATGTTATCGCGGCTTCTTATAATCCGTGCTCGTACAGTTTCACCTATCTTTAACTCATTATCCCTTAATATTATTGTTATAATGCGCTTGCACTCATTATCTACTGCTAGCAGCTCGTTTTTTAGCCATCCAAGACTAATTATTGTTGCTTCAATTATTTCACCTCTCTTGTAAGGCTCTGGTACTTTCTTAGCATACATCATACCCCATTCATCCATAGAGTAGTGTAGTTTAACACCAATTCTCTTTTCGAGATCTGATAGCCATCTCCAGAAGTGGTGCCAACTGACCTCTCTAACTCCTTTAGGTTTTCTCCCATATTTATGAGCTATGTACTTCTGTATGGTTACTGGGGGCCATTTTTTGCCAGCTCCTATCCTTATAGCCCACTTTACGACATCAACTACATCCTTATCATTGACTCCTGGTAACCACACTGGAGTAACGTGTAGATCTATATCTGTCTCCTTGGCTATGAACTCAGCTAACCTCATAACCCTATTAACATCGTACCATTCTACTCCAGTTAACATCTTGGCTTTTTCAGTATTAAGTGTATCGATGCTAAGGTTTATCCTGTCAAGACCAGCATCATTAAGCTTTAGGATCAATTTATAGTTCAATGTGGCTCCATGAGTCTCTATTGCAACAGTCTTAACGCCCGGGGTTCTCTTAAGCATCGCAACTAGTTCAACTATGTAGGGGTACGTTAAGGGCTCTCCTACACCATCTATGAGTGCTTCAACGTGAACTTGCTTATAAGCAGCTATAACTTTTACCCATTCAACAAGCCAGTGAGGATCAACAATGTATTCTGCTTGCCTTAGCCTAGATCTTGGTCCAGCATCAACACTACAGAAAATGCAGTTTAAGGGGCATAGTGTTGTAGGTCTTACTTGTAAAACGTTCGTCCCCCTATCAATAACTCCAAAAGCTATTGATCCTAGCAGTGGTACTGGAGGCCTTACATAGTATAGTCTCCTGCCCCATGCTAGCCCCAGGGGCTTCATTCCCGTGATTATTTCGTTTTTCTTCACAGCTCTCAACACCTGTGATTACCCTCAACACCTCTTTTGCATCAACTGTTGTAGCTTGTATAGTTCTATCTTTAGGTGAGCTTATTACCTTTACATACAAGTATATCGTTCTTATTATCTTATTTTCGTCTTCAATTCTCTTAACGCGTACTGGAA
>CAZTPV010000222.1:0-5339 GCA_964615085.1 uncultured Desulfurococcales archaeon | reverse complement strand
CATCAACGTGAGTGTTCCCATGGAGTGGGAACGTTAGGGGGCTATTTGACGTGTTTGTTTTGTTGGTTTTTGGTTGTTGGTGGTAGTGTTTTTATTTTGTTGTTTTGGTTGGTGTGGTCGGGGTGTCCGTATGGTTTCGGTTAGGGTTTTGGTTAGTGTTGTTGGTGTTGTTTTGTTTGTTGTTGGTGTTTTTGTGGGTTATTTTGCTGGTGTTGTTTCTGGTGGTGCTACTGTTACTAGTACGGTTACTGTTACTAGTGTTAGGACTGTGACTTTGTCTTCTGTCCTGACTACTACTTTGACTAAGACTACTACTCTGACTAGGACTACTACTTTGACTGCTACTAGTACTGTTACTGCTTCTCGTGTTGTGGTTGTTGATGCTCTTGGTAGGAGTGTTGTTTTTTCTAGGCCTCCTAGGAGGGTTGTGAGTCTTGCTCCATCTATTACTGAGATCCTCTTTGCTCTTGGTTGTGGTGGTAGGGTTGTTGGTGTTGACTCCTACTCTAATTATCCTCCTAGTCTTCTTGTGTTGGAGAGGGAGGGTAGGGTTAAGGTTGTTGGCTCCTACTGGAAGCCTGATTTGGAGAAGATTGTTGCTCTGCACCCTGATGTAGTGTTTGCTGATGCTGGTGTTCCTAGTCAGGTTGCTCTTGCTGGTAGGCTTGCTTCTGCTGGTATTCGTGTTGTGTTCCTCTATGCTAGTAAGGCTAAGGATCTTACTGATATTGTTAGGGATATTATGGTTGTTGCTACTGTTATGGGTGTTCGTGATCGGGGTGTTAGGCTTGTTGAGTCTATAAAGTCTGCTATTAATAGTGTTGTTGAGAGGGTTTCTAGGCTTCCTAGGAACCGTACTCTAGTGCTCCTAGGGTCTCCTAAGTATGGTGTTTGGGCTGCTGGTGGAGGCACCTTCATAGACTATGTCTTGAGGGCTGCTGGTGGTGTTAATGTTGCTGGTAGGCTTCATGGCTGGGCTTACCTTAGCTATAGTCAGCTAGCCTCTATGAACCCTAGTGTAGTCATTATATCGGCTATGGCTGGTTCAGCTAAGAGTGCTAGAGCTATTCTTGAGGCTTGGGCTAAGACTCCTCTTGGGAGGAGTAGAGCGTTTGTTAATGGCACTGTCTGTGTCTTCTACGGCCCTGCTGACGATGTGCTTGTTAGGCCTGGCCCTAGGATTGCTATTGCTGTTAGGCTTGTAGCGTGGGTTCTACACCCTAATGCTGTTAGTGCTCCAGCAAACTATACCTCCTACGTGTACTGTGTTAGGCATGGGTAGGAGGGGGCTGGCTTTGTGGCGTGTAGGCGTCTAGTCTACCTGCTACCACTACTAGTCTTCTCTATGCTCTTCCTTGGCGTGTCCTACGGGTCTACTGGTTTTCATCCCCTAGGGGCTTTGAGGTGTTTTTGTGGCTCGTGTAGTCTTATCCTCTGGCTTCGCCTCTTGAGGACTCTACAGGCTATTGTTGTTGGCTGTCTTCTCGCTGTTGCTGGCTGTATTCTTCAGAGTGTTACTGGTAATGTTCTTGCCGAGCCTAGTATTCTCGGCTTATCCTCTACTGGTCTTCTTGCTGTAGGCTTAGCTGTCCTAGCATCACCACTACTAGTCTACAACGTGTACCTATTGTCACTAGTCTCTTTTGCTGGCTGCCTACTAGGCTATGCTCTAACACTACTCGTCGCTGAGGCTGCTGGTGGTGGTCAGTCTTCACTCATACTTGCTGGTATTGCTGTTACAGCCTTCACTACTGGTGTTGCTGAGGTTGTAGGCTTCATGGTCCAGTATAGGCTTCGTGAGCCGTTCTTCATGCTGCTGCTTGGAAGCTACGCGTATACTAGCCTTAGTGACTTGGTGGCGTCGAGTGTTATGGCTTGTATCCTAGCTCTGGTACTGCCTTGGCTTGTTAAGCCTCTAAACGCTCTACAGTATGGTGATGAGTACGCCTACCAGCTTGGCTATAGCCCTCGTCTTGTTAGGAGGGTTGCTGCGTCACTAGCAGCGCTAGCTGTTGGTGTTACGGTAGCCTCGTCGGGGATTATAGGGTTTATTGGGCTTATAGCACCGAATATTGCTAGGAGCTTAACTGGCTCTGGTGATAATAGGCGTCTACTACCAGTCTCAATCCTGGTTGGGGGTGCTCTATCCTGTAGTGCTGATATTGCTTGCCGCTTCATATCAGCTGTGACACCCTATGGTGAGCTCCCTGTAGGTGTTCTAACAGCTGTTATTGGTGGTGTCTTCTTCGCCTACCTTCTCGTGAGACAGTATGGTGGGAGGGGTGGCTTCTAGTGGCTAGCTTAAAGCTTGTTGTTGATGGCGTGACGGTAGTCTATGATGGTTTTGAAGCAGTGTCTAACGCTAGTATCACTGTTGAGCCTAGCTCCATGGTTGCAATAGTTGGGCCTAACGGTAGTGGTAAGACTAGCTTGTTGAAGGCTATAGCCGGCATCCTTAGGGCTAGGAGGGGTGCTGTCTACCTAGACTCTCGTAGCATACTTGAGCTCGACTCTAGGAGTAGAGCTAGGCTTGTAGCCTATGCTCCACCAGCTATCAACGCTCCTAGGGGGTGTAGGGTTAGAGAGTTTATCGAGACTAGTAGGTATCCTTACCAGAGCCCTCTAAGCCTTAAGCTTAGCCCTGGGGATGAACAGCTTATATCTAAGGCCATGGAGGCTATGGAGATAAGCTCTCTAGGTGATCGTGAACTATCAACACTATCTAGTGGTGAGCTTCAAAGAGCTATTATAGCAGCTATCCTCGCTCGCCAAGCCAGTGTGGTTCTTGTTGACGAGCCTACAGCGTTCCTAGACCTTAGGTACAAGATACTAGTCTTAGAGGCTTTGAGGAGGGTTGCTGAGACTGGTAGGATAGTCATCTACGCTACTCACGAGCTACAGCTAGCAGCAAGGTACTCGACGATGATGGTGCTAATGGCTGGTGGTAGGATCCTAGCAGTGGGGAGTCCTAGGGAGGTTTTAAAGCCAGAGCTCATAGAGAAGGCTTACCGTGTACGTGTTAGAATACTCTACGATGATACTAGCACACCGATAATAGTACCGTTAGAGCCTATCTGATGAGGCTTGAACCCCACTGACCTAGGGTGATGAGGGGCTGAGCACTGATCACCATATAAGTGGGAGGGGGTGCTCCTCTAAGCACTCTAGGCTACTACTGGAGTGTGGGGTATTGTGGTAGCAGACTACTATCGGTGGCCTGGCTGGAGGCTTACAAGAGCACTAGTATCTGGTGAGGTTAGCGTAGAGGACTACGTCTACTCGGTCTACGAGAGGATTGAGAAGCTTAACGACCTGCTTAAAGCATACATTACTGTTAGGCCTGTCGACCAGGTGTTGGAGGAGGCTAAGAGGGTTGTTGAGGAGGCTCGTAGGGGGGTGGATAAGCCTCTAGCAGGCCTACTACTAGCTGTCAAGGACAACATCTGTACTAGGGGTTTGAGGACGACGTGTGCTTCTAGAATGCTTTCAGACTATGTTCCACCCTACGATGCAACTGTTATTGAGAGGCTTAAGGCTGCTGGAGCAGTCATCATTGGTAAGACGAACATGGATGAGTTCGCTATGGGTAGTACTGGTGAGACTAGTGCTTATGGTGCTGCTAGGAACCCTTGGAGCCTAGATCGTGTTCCTGGTGGGAGTAGTAGTGGTACTGCTGTAGCTCTAGCAGCTGGCATGGCTACGATAGGTCTTGGGAGTGATACTGGTGGTAGTATACGCATGCCATCAGCGTGGACTGGGCTCTACGGGTTAAAGCCAACCTACGGGCTAGTCTCAAGGTACGGGCTTATAGCCTACGCTGATAGCCTTGAGCAGATTGGGCCTATGGCTAGAAACCCTATCGACCTAGCACTACTCCTAGAGTCCATGGCTGGCTTCGACCCAAGAGACTCTACAACACTATACTACCAGCCTAGGAGGGGTGAGTTTGTTGAAGCTGCACTAAACCCTAGGGTTGAGGGCTTGAAGGTAGCTGTACCAGTGGATCTTGTTGAGCATGAGGCTCTACACGATAGTATTCGTGCTCTAGTGTGGAGGCTCCTAGACCACCTATCAAGAGATGGTGTTGAGGGTGTAGAGGTTAGGCTTGGCCAGCACATAACGGAGTACGCTCTACCAGCATACTATGTTATAGCTATGTGTGAGGCGTCAAGCAACCTAGCTAGATACGATTGTGTAAGGTATGGTGGTAAGACTAGGATACCGAGCTGGGAGAGCTGGAACAAGTTCTACTCTAGAGTACGTGGTAGGCTCTTCGGCTGGGAGGTTAAGAGGAGGATAATGCTGGGCTCATGGATGCTTAGTGCAGGCTACAAAGACCAGTACTATGTTAGAGCGTTGAAGCTACGTAGACTCGTTAGAGACAGTATGCTAAGGATACTAGAGAGGGTTGACGCTATGGTCATGCCGGTAGTTGTTACACCACCACCAAGACTTGGTGAGGCTATTGGAGACCCAGTGCAAATGTACCTCCTAGACCTAGCAGCAGTACCAGTAAACCTCTCTGGACTACCATCAGTAACAGTGCCAGTAGACTATGTTGAGGGTATACCTCTTGGAGTACAGGTGGTGGGTAGGGTTATGGGCGAGAAGACGATAATATCCATAGCAGCTGCAGCAGCGAGGAGGACTAGGATGCAGGATCTAGTAGCTGAGCCTAGAGGCCAAGAATAAGCGATACTACACCGTATAGGAGGCCAACAACACCCCCTAGGACGAGTCCACTAAGCTCTATAAACCTTAGCTCACGGCCCGCAAGACGCTTAAACAGCTCCTCCATCTCTCTAGGGTTGAGCTCAGAGACCTTCCTAGCAACAATCTCAGAGACGTCGACCTCGCGTGCAGCATCCCTTAGGACGAAGCTCTCAAGTAGCGATGCAATGTAGTCTGCAAGCCTAGAGGCTATAGAGTCTATGTACCCTCCAACAATACTGTATAGTAGCCCATCCCCAATAGCCTCCCTCAACCCCCTCCTAATCCTCTCGCGAAGAGCACTAGTAATAGCTGGCTTCAAACCCTCAGCTATATCGCCGTGACTAACATACGATGAGACTATTGATGCTAGCCTCCTAGCAATCTCCTCCCTCTTAGAAGGTATAAGGCCCTGGACACGAAGGAAGAGTATGCGTACAGGCCTATAGGGCCTAAAGAGGAGGCGTACAGCAACAACATTAGTGAAGTAGCCTACTAGAGCACCAACAATAGTTGAGAGGCCTAAGGCTAGAAGAGGGTTAGAGATGGGCAAGACTCTACAAGCCCTACAAGCCTAGTCACGGATACGTAGAGGCTCAGCAGCAAGATAAACCCTATCACCATAAGAG
>CAZTPV010000221.1:0-3040 GCA_964615085.1 uncultured Desulfurococcales archaeon | reverse complement strand
CAGAAGAAGTTACAGCCAACAGTACTTATCGAGAAAACACCGCTACCTGGCTCAAAATGGTATAATGGCTTTTTCTCAATAGGATCAACGTTAGCCGCCGTAAGTAACCCATAGACTAACGTATAGAGCTTACCATTAATGTTCTTCCTTACACCACAAACTCCATAACGATTTGGAGCTATTAGACAACGTCGATGACAAAGATTGCATCTAACATATCCTGGTTTATCCTTAACGGGTTCCCATAGCAGAGCTTCCCTAACATAAGGTTTACCTTCAATAGATGAGGCCAAGGACTAAGCCACCTGAAGCCCGCTCCTATTGTAAATATTAAGCAAGGATGTTAATGAGCCTTATTTACTTGAATAGAGTGTCACCATACCACAATCTCTCTGTGAGGTAGTATTCTTTCCGGCATTTTTAAGCATATAATGTGTTCATAGACGTGCTTACAGTTGGGGCATTGGAGCTTAAAGTTGCCCAACAATCTACCTCGAATACTTACACCCCAAGGCTTTCTTTCAACTAGTATGTTTCCACAGTAGGGGCATAGTGTATCTGTTAGCGTGTAGCTAGTGTCATTATATAGATAAACGTTGACCCTCTTTGATCTAAGTTCGTAGGCTATTCTATAAGCCTTGTTTAGAGCGTCATCGCTTGTAGACGATAACGGCACTAAATGAACTACACATCTGCTTTTTAGAATATCGGCAATCCTCTTAAGAGTTGCATAGAATAGTTTATTGTTATCAATATATAGTAATATTTCTAGCACTCCCTTAAAGATCTGCATAACCTCCTGCAAAAACTTCATAGATGCTTTAACGATTTTAATATCTGTAATAATGTTTCCAAGATATTCAAATAGGATAAAGTCTGGGTTAACTTCATCAATACTGTGTTTCAAACGCTCAATATCCACCATGCCACAAGTTTTAACTCCAAGAGCTATATTAAATCCAGTAGAGATCCTCCTTATGATCTTCATCAACTTGATAGTATAGTCTAGGATAAGTGGTTCACAACCATCAATTAATACTGTGCTTGGGCGAACTCGTGCTAAAATGCTCTTCAGTCTTAGCTCATCTATGCTTCTTATCACCAGATTGTCCACATCCGAAAAGCTGTTCCACCATAAATCACTAGCATCCACTATTGCGCCTGGAAGCACTATTCTAAGCAATCTAGTCCCAGGGTTCACATGATGTAATGGTCTTTGCTCTGTACTCATAACTCCTATATACACTATTCCCTCAAGCCTATCACGCTGAAGAACTAAATCAATAACTTTGCACTTTGGTTCAGTAGAGCATTTGTTAATGCACCTATTGCAGTACCGCTTTACGTTAAGCATACGCTCCCTCCTACGGTTTACTTTTATACTCATAACTTAATTATCATTAGTTGGGGAGGGTTTTAGCTAACTTAGCTAACTGTAATTCTTAACAAAAGACGTGTAACTATATGGGGTGCTGGAGTTGACTCTGAATTATCCTTATAGTATTAAACTTGTAGCGTTAGATCATAGTATTGATCTTGCTAAAAGTATTGCTGACAAGCTTAAAGGCTGTGAGCTTATAGAAGCTCTTCACAAGTTATTTCCGGACGGTGAGGTATACGTTAGGATACCTAGCTCCCTTAAAGATTCAGTAGCTATTATCATCCATAGACTTTACCCGAACCCTAACGAAAGATATTTAGAGCTACTGCTACTAACTGAGGCAGCTAACGCACTAGATCCCTACAGGATAATACTTGTACTACCATACTTAGCGTATTCAAGGCAGGATAGGAGGTTCTTAGAGGGGGAGCCTATAAGCATAAAAGCACTTTTATCGTCTCTAAGCGAGGTTGGCGCAAATATCCTATTAACTGTAGACGTTCATAAAGAACATGTCTTAACGTATTTTAAGGGATTAGCTTTAAACTTGTATCCTAAAGATGAATATGCATCATTCATTAAACATAGGTATGGCTCACACGACATCATCATAATAGCACCAGATAAAGGAGCCTTAGAGAGAGCCAAGAAAGTAGCACAAAAGGTTAGTACAACCTATGACTACTTAGAAAAATACAGAGATAGAGTTACAGGAGAGGTAACCTATAAGCCCTCGGAAGTAAACGTTAAAGACAAGGTTGTAGTCCTAGTAGATGACATAATAAGTACTGGGGGAACTATAGCAAAGGCTGCAAGGATACTTTACTCTCAGGGTGCTCGAAGCGTAAACGCTATATGTACTCATGGACTCTTCGTAGGCAACGCTATAGGGAAGTTGAAGAATAATGGTGTAAAGGATTTAGCAACCTCAAACACAATCAAGGTAACAAGCTCCGAGGTAATAGTTATAGACATAGCTAACTTAATAGCTAAAAAGCTTATAAACATTTTAAACACTATAGCTTGAATGGTGAAGAATCTTGAGTATAGACTATCAAAAGCTTGAAGACCAGATAATTGAGTTTTCAAAGAGAGTGTATGAGGAGAAGAGAAAACAACTTGAGGAAAAGGTTATGGAGATTAAAAACAAGATATATAAGAGGTTAGAGGAGTTTAAGACTAGGTTGACATACGCTATGACATCTATCCGTTGAAAAACTAATACTTATTAATCCTTTAAGAATAATGTGAGAAAAATGAACCCCGGTCCCCCTGCCAGAGCCCCGTGTCGTCGGGGAGCGATGAGCAGGGGGCGGGTCACTCCCGGCCCTTAACACATTTCAAGTTCTCTTAAAGCTCTCCTAACACTCTTAGTATAGTCTTCAAGCGATACAACAACCTTATCAATACGAATTCTAATCTTATCCCTAAGGTCACGTGCAAGAAATCTTCTATCTCCCAGAATGTATAGTGCCCTGTCACTCAAACTCCTAATTGCACGACCTAGTGCTTGTCTAGTCCTTATAGCTGCTACTGTATTTAGATACGACATGTAGTCCTGACCCGACATGCTAGTGTATGTTCTAATTATGTCATCGAGGAAATCATCCGGCTGGTGGTAGGGTACACCTGCAATAAAGATGACTTTAATTAAGCTTT
>CAZTPV010000220.1:0-9397 GCA_964615085.1 uncultured Desulfurococcales archaeon | reverse complement strand
TAATCCCTCCTCTAGACGCTGTAGCTGCTCCTCCGTGAGCTCCAAAGCTTCTTGGGACGGTAGTGTTTTTGGTGATTTTGTTGCTGAGGATGCGTAATCTATTAGTACGTTCTCCTCTCTTTCATCGAGATATGGTGCTATAACGTATATCCCCTTATCCCTATAGCTTTCTCCCATCCATTCATTGTCGTAACTAATTACATACACTGGAACTTCTATTATAACCTTATCGTATTGTCTTGAGGCTCTTAAATTGAGCTCAACTATTTTGTCATAAAGGTCTGGTGATATTGGATGCTTATAATCTACTTCTAGGACTGATCTTATCACTGTGAAATCACTTCTTGAAGGATCCCATTCTTCTAAAGCCTTCTTAGCTACGTCCTTTACAACTGTAGGTAAATCCGCTTGCACTATACTCTTGTGCTTAATTACACCATCAACGGATTTTATCACTATTATACTCAATGTCTTCACCCTAACTCTTTAGTGTTTAGAGGCTTAAACGCTACACGTCTATGGTTACCAATAACGTAGAGGTATATATTATGTGTTAGGCGTCCATCATTAACTATGGCTGTGACTAGTGGTTTCCAGTCAGTTATCCTAAACTCATGTGATACTACTCTAGTTCCAGGCCTTAACTCATTCTCAAGCTTAGGTGCCAGTTGATCATTAACACTTGTGAGCAGGAATAGTGTAACAACAGTTGCCTCTCCTATATCTGCTTTGAACATGTCCTCTTTTCTAACTTCGACTCTATTCTCTAGGCCCTCTTCTTTAACTTTCTTTAATACTCTTTGTACTAGCTCCTCTCTAAGCTCTATGCACACTCCTTTCTTAGCATCAAACTCCTTTACGGCGGTAATCACTATTCTTCCATCACCGCATCCTAGGTCGTAAACTATATCGTCTTGTCCTACTCCAGCTAGTTCAAGCATCTTCCTAACTACATATAATGGTGAAGGTACGTAAGGCACTAGCAAGCCCATGGCTTTCAAACCTCTTACCTTTCCCCGGTGAACAAATAGTTTCAGGTAAGCCTCAGAAAATCTTGCCTCTCTAACACCTCTACAACGGGTATGACCATGTCTAGTCTTGTTGCTAGAGTTACCTTGGATCTCAAGCAGCTAGTATGCATGTTATTAAGTCTTTCAAAAGCATACGTATCAGTTACATGGTTGTCCAACTTCTTTGCTCTTACACCACGTTCAGCTAGAAAGGTCCTCTCAGAGTTAGAGAGAATGGGTGTTGTAAAGCGATGGAACAATGATGTCTATAAATTGGACTTAAGGAAGGCTATAAGGTTACTACAGTTGGAGTAATCATCAGTACCAGCCTCTTCATCATCTAATTATCTTTATTTTCAGCACCTAGCCTGCTCTTCATCAATAGCATATTTTATTAAGGCTACTGCACCGAATAAGTGTTTCAAGAGGGGTTAATAGGAGTATATCAAGGCTCTCGTAAGGTTGCTGGATCATGGTTGAACGTGTAGCTGGAGTAGAGGTTTACGTACCTGATACAAGTGCGTTAATAGAGGGTGCAGTATCAAGGCTTGTAAAATCAGGGAGGATACGTGGAAAGATAATTATTCATAGAGCTGTGCTTGCAGAGCTTGAACATCAAGCAAATATTGGTAAGGCTGTAGGTTTTGCCGGTCTTGAGGAGATTAAGGAGCTTCGACGCTTAGCTAGTGAAGGGTTAATTGATGTCGAAGTTGGGGGTGAGAGGCCTAAGGCACAGGACATAAGAATGGCTTATGCAGGAGCTATTGATGCCCTTATAAGAGAGTATGCTTACGAGATTGGTGCAACGCTCATAACAGCTGATCGTGTACAAGCTTTAGTTGCAGAGGCTATGGGTGTAGCAACCATATACATTAGACCTAGGAGAGAGGTTAAGTTAAAGATTGAGGAGTATTTTGCTCCAAACGTTATGAGCGTGCACTTGAAGGAGGGATTACCTCCCAAGGCTAAAGTAGGATTACCAGGAAGGTGGAAGCTCATCTCGTTAAGTGATAAACCTTTAACGAGAAGCGATATTGAGGAGCTAGCGCGTGAGATCATAGAAGCAGCCAAATTGAGGCCAGACGGATTCATAGAGATAGATAGGCAGGGATCAACAATAGTTCAGCTTGGAGCTTATAGAATAGTGATAACTAGGCCTCCTTTAAGCGAGTCTTGGGAGATAACAGCAGTTAAGCCTATCTGCAAGCTTAAGCTAGAGGATTATAAGTTGCCTCAGAAGGTTATTAAGAGGCTTGAAGAGCGTGCTGAGGGAATACTAATAGCTGGTGCTCCAGGAGCAGGTAAGACAACCTTTGCGCAAGCACTTGCAGAGTATTATGCCTCTAAAGGCAAGATAGTTAAGACTATTGAGTCCCCAAGGGATATGATGTTAGGGCCAGAAATAACACAGTACTCAAAGAACTATGCTGAGATGGGTGAGCTACATGACATACTACTTCTTAGTAGGCCCGACTACACAGTTTTTGACGAGCTAAGATCAGATGAGGACTTCAAGCTCTATATTGACTTAAGGTTAGCTGGTATAGGTATGATTGGAGTAGTACACGCTACATCACCTATTGATGCTATTCAAAGATTCATTCGAAGAGTCGATATCGGTATGATACCAAGCATCATAGATACTGTAATCTTCATTAAGGATGGTAAAGTAGATAGTGTGTATGAGCTTAGAATGACGGTTAAGCTGCCTACAGGGTTGAAGGAGGCAGAGCTGGCTAGACCAGTAGTCGAGGTTAGAGACTTCTTAACAGACGAGTTAGTGTACGAAATCTATACGTTTGGTGAGCAAACCGTCGTAGTACCAGTGAAGCAGGTTGCATCTCTAAGCATTGAAGACAAGATACGTCGACTTATAGAGAGGATTATACCTTCAGCGGAAGTTGAGATAAGGAATGGAGTGGTGTACGTTAATATACCTAGAACCCTACCATCAAAAACCTTAATGAAGAAGATTAGGAAGTTGCGTAAAATAGAGGATAAGTATGGTGTTACTATAAGAATCAATATGATAGGTTGATAGTATTGTGTGGCTATAACCCGGCAAGGGTTAAGGGCTTTAGAGCTGAAAGAGAGCTTGTTAGAAAGTTCTGGGAAAAAGGATTTGCAGCTATTAGAGCACCTGCAAGCGGCTCTAAGGTTAAACATGCAATATACCCAGATGTAGTAGCTATATATAAAGGCAAAATCTTCATCTTTGAAGTAAAAGCTAGGAGGAAGCTATCAACAATATACATTAGTGAGAAACAAGTTGAGAAGCTTAAGGAATTCGCTAGGAGAGCTTATGCTGAACCATACATAGCCTTGAAAATTCAGGAGCTTAAAAGATGGTTCTTCATTAGTCTATCTAAGCTCAAGAGAGTAGGGTCTAAATATCGTATAGATTTAGAAGTGATTAAAGATGCATTAACATTTGAGAAGTTTGTTGAGTCTGTAAAATCAGTGACATTAGCTCAATACATTAGATCGGATGGGTAAGTTGTCATCACGGTTTTTCAGTCCGGGAGTAACTCCTCATCTATCTAGGCTTTAGATCCCTAAAGTAGCTCTTTCCCTTGAATCTCCATACAACTCTAATAATACCGTCATCCTTAAACTTTAATGTTACGTGACGAGTATCCTTAGGTTTAAGCTGTGGAATGATAACTCTGTCTAATACAATACCCTTCGAGATAGAAAGAACTATTACATTGGTAGCAGTTGCTATCCCTCTATTCTCAAGCTCTATATCTAACTCGTTATGTTGCTTGTTAGTTATCTTGACAACATCTACTATTGGTTCAACTAAGTCTCCAGATTCCAGAATAACTGAAGAGATCTTGATATACTTTGGATAGTACTGTATATTACTTGGCCCATGAGCTAACTCTATTAGATCGACTTTAGTAGGTATCCTTAATGCTCTTTGAATGTAAATTTCAACTCCACCTATCTTATTTCTAACCTCAGTGGATACGACTTTGGGTACTCTTAGAGATAGTGTTGCGTATCTTGATGGAGTTATTGCGTATACTCTAGCAGTGACCATACCGTTTAAGGTGATGGGGTTCGGGAGCTTAAACTGATATGTTTCTCCAGGTTCAAGGGCTAGTGAGCCACTGAGCAAAAGGTACTGTCTATTTACTAAAGTATTTTTGTATGACACCAGTAGCCCTATGTGATCAACTGTGATCTCTGCTCCGCCCTCATAGTTTATGGTTACGTAATGCTCTCTCTTACTTATCTTGAATATTGGTGTTAAATTGTAGACTATTTTGCTAAAATATTCCTCCTCAAGCTTGACATATAATTGAGGTCTATACTCACGCGTTATGGCTACACCATCAAACCATAGTCGCCAGTATCTTAACATAGGCTCCTTAGTTGTTAATGCTACCTCTAGTAATGCCTCTATAAGTTCGGAGCCCTCTTCAAGAGGTGTTTCAAATCTATATGATGCCCTAATAGGATTGCCTAAACCACCAAGCCTTGTTTGAGGTGTAATAGCATCATATATGATGTCACCCTTAACTTCTCTAGCAGCGTATAAGTCTAGTCGTCCTTTTACCATATTTTGCACCTCATCCATCCTAAATCTTATAGTAGGAAAGGGTGAAAACACTGACGCCTAGAGCTGGCTTAGAACCTCACGTATCTTTGACCATGCAGCCTCCTCCAGGGTTCTTCGACAAATTAGTACATAAAGCTTTGATAATTTTCCTGGTTTAGGCCGTAGTAATCTTCCTAGCCTTTGAATGAATTGTCTCTTTGACCTAGTTGGACTCACTATAATTCCCACATTAGCGTCAGGTATGTCTAGTCCTTCGTCACCTAAAGTGGTCATGACTAGTACTCTGAGATTGCCAGTCTTAAATTGGTTTAAAATTAATTTTCTTAGTTCTTTTTCTACTTTACTGGTTAGAACTTTGGTTCCTAATAGCTTGCCTATCATATTGGCTTGTTCAATATATTGTGTAAATATTATTATCTTTGAGCCTTTACTAAGCTCTTTGTCAACGATAGTCTTGATAGCCTTTAGTTTCTCCTTGGACATACCCGTAATCATTCTCATTCTAGATAGAGTGTTTAGAGCCTCTTTGGCCTTAGCATCGCCCTTCCTTGCAAGCTCTATTAGTGTGGGGACGTCTAGACCTCTTGCCAAAATAGTGTACTTTTCTTTTAACCTCATGTATTCCATGGCTTCATCTGGAGTTAAATTAACGAAGTATGGTATCACTATGAACTTCGCTACATATCCTTGCTCTGAAAGCTCCTCAAGGGATTTGTGATAAATTAGGTTACCCATTAGCTTAAACAGTTCAGTTTCTTTACCATCTGATCTTTGAGGTGTAGCTGAAAGACCCATACGGTATGGTGCTAGTATCTCGGTTGCAATAACTTTAAATTTATCTGCAGGTAGATGATGAGCCTCATCAACTATTAGCAAGCTGTATTTTTCAGATAGTATAGGAGTATGTTTGTATGCGGATTGATATGTTGCTATAGTTATATCTTTCAATTCTTTTCTATCACCATAGAATAACCCAACACGGTGAGATGGAATAGTTAAATACTTAAGTACTTTTTCATACCATTCTTGAAGTTGTTCCCTAGTATAGACTACTATTAATGTAGGTACCTTAAGTAACGAGATAGCTGCAAGTGCAATAATAGTCTTACCACTACCAGTGGGTAGTGCAATAACACCACGATAATTAATATTAATCCATCCTCTTAAGGCCTCTTTCTGGTAAGGTCTCAAAGTAGCGGTTAGACTGATATCATATTGTAGGGTGTTGAATGAAAGTAGTTTGCCACCTACTATATTGAATCCTTGAATCTTAAGCTTGTTTATAACATCAAGAATAGCATAAGGCTTAACTATAAACCCTTTAAGTTGTCTAGAGTAATGTAAGCAACCACTATCTATAAAATCAGCCAGATACTCAAGTAAACGTCTTTTACCTTTAATCAAGTAACCTTTGCCAGGTAGCTCATGTACCTCAACAATATATGATTCCTTAAAGGCTTGTTCTATTATAAGATAGTCTTTTTTCTTAATTATGGCATTAAACCTTTTTAAGAATTCTAGGAAATCTTCAACACTGCTAAACTCGTTAATGAGTTTATGGGTTTCAGCTTGAAAAATGCTACATGAACCTCTCCTACCAATATAATTAAATATTGAAGTTATTTCCTTAAAGGCATCCCTATCTAACCACTTACATACAGCAATCTCTATGGTATCGTAAGACAATAGTCTCCTCACCCAACTATCTTTATTGCTTTTTCAACAACTTCCTCCATATCTAGACCGGTTAGATAATACCTTAAGTTCATGGTATTGATTGTGGGACACTGCTGGCAGTAAAGGTTTATTGATTGAGTTAGACATTTATTACAACTGTTATATAGGCATTTAAGCCTCAAAACTATTCTAGAGTCATGAATTATCGCCTCTTCTAGCAATATATTCTCGTGTAGTACATTTGCATTAAGGTTAACAAGATCCTTATCTGCTGTAATGATTAGGATGCTCTCAAGTGTTAGAAAGGGCTCTATCTCTATGGAGTAGTTGTTGCGTAAAATTACGCCATAAAGTAATTTTAAGCTTGCGTCAATGTTATAGAGTAGTATATAAGGTTCGTCAACAAGTATGCTATAGTTTATACATTCATTCAATAAATCTCTATCTATGCAGTCCAGTAAGACTTGGTCATCGCGTGGTTCCATCATCATGCTCTCAGCACTTAAAACCTTAATCATCCCTTCTTTTTAACGTACTATTGCTGCTTCGAAGAGTGTGTCGTCAAGATAGTATAGATGTGTTTTACATGTTATAACCTTACCCCCTTCAATCTTACTTAATGTTTAAATAAGGCTATCGGTGAGAGGGTTGAAAGGGTTTAGGAGAAATGGCCTCTAAGCAGCAAACACAGTACAGAAGCCTGGAAGCTCTCCAAAAGATTAATCAGTTAATATCATCGAAGATGTCTAAGGTAAAGTATAAGATTATGGTATTGAGCGGCAAAGGCGGTGTAGGTAAATCTTTCGTTACAGCATCACTTGCATTCGCTCTTGCCATAATGGGTCGTAAAGTAGCTGTTCTAGATGCGGATATTCATGGTCCTTCTATACCAAGAATGATGGGTGTTAAAGGTAAGAAACTCCTTGCAACACCAGATGGCGAGATAGTTCCTGTTGAGGCACCGTTAGGTATAAAGGTTGTGTCAATAGAGTTCATGCTACCTCAAGAGGATGTTGCCGTTATATGGCGTGGCCCTATGAAGAGTAGTGCTATACGTGAATTACTTGCTTATGTCAGTTGGGGGGATTTAGATTACCTGTTAATTGATTTACCACCAGGAACCGGTGATGAACAATTAACTATAGCTCAGCTCATACCTAAGATAACTGGTGCAATTATCGTAACAATACCTTCTCTAGTATCAGAGTCTGTAGTAGTTAAAGCTATAGACTTTGCTAGAAAGCTTAATGTTCCAATAATAGGATTGATAGAGAATATGAGCTATTTTAAATGCCCTGATGGTAGTATACATTATATATTTGGTGAGGGTGCTGGAGAGAGGATATCCAGGAAATACAAGTTAAACCTTCTTGGTAAAATACCTATAGATCCTTTGATAGCTAAATGTAATGATGAGGGGGTCCCCTTCTTCATCAAGTACCCCGATAGTGAGGCTGCTAAAGCGTTTAAGGATGTAGCTGAGAAGGTTATACGTATCGTTGAAAGGACTGGTGTATGACCCCGGTTAACCCATTCTTAAGAGGATTTCTACAGACAAATTACAAGTATTTAACTCAGCACATACTGTAGAAAACATGTGGTAGGGCTAACTGGAGGTAGCTATAGATGAGAATCGCAGAAGTTGTACGTGTTGATAGTAAAGGTAGAATAACCATACCCATGGTTGTTCGCGAAGCCCTTAACATTGTTGAGGGCATGAATCTTGTGCTCATAGCGGATACTGAGAGGAGGGAGATAATAATATCTCCCATACCCTCAATGGAGTCTGAGCTTTATGAACTTCATGTGGAGCTCAAGGATGTCCCAGGTGCACTAGCTCATGTCTCGGAAAAACTAGCGTCATTAAACATTGACCAGATTACTACTCAGTGTACAACGATTAAGCGCGGAGAGGTCGCTGAATGTATGATGATAATAGACACTGCTAAATCAAGCATAGACGTAGAGAAGCTTAGGGAGGAGCTGGCAAAGATACCGGAGGTACATTTAGTAAACATTAAGAGAATGAAACATAGTTAATAAGATACCTCAGCCTTAGCTTTCAAAAATCTCAACCTTCTTATTATTTTTAATGATTTGAATGAGAGAACAATAATAAGTAGGGTCAATAGCCGTGATGATGTCTGAGCTAAAAATTGGTTGTTGCGGTTTTCCGAGGTCAAGAAAGACATACTTTAAGTATTTTAAACTCGTCGAGGTACAGCAGACATTCTATAAGCCTCCAAGCATAGAGACACTCAAGAGCTGGAGATCTGAAGCTCCATCAGACTTTGAATTTACCGTTAAAGCTTGGCAAATTTTTACGCACTCACCAAGTAGTCCTACATGGCGTAGGGCTGGCCTAAAAATAAGTGAGGAGGAGGCTAAGAAATATGGAATGCTTAGACCATCGCGTGAAAATTTAGAAGCCTGGGAACAGTTTAAAGAAGTCTTAAAGGCATTAAATGCACGCATAGTAGTTTTTCAGACTCCTCCAAGTTTTAGATGCACTGAGGAGAACATAAATAACGCGATAGAATTCTTTAAGTCGATCTCATCAAGTGATATCGTTATTTGCTGGGAACCACGTGGTGATTGGCTAAGAAACCCTGAAAAGATACTGAGAGTAGTTGAGGAAGCTAATGTAGTTCATGTAGTCGATATCCTACGTTATAATCCAGTTAGGGTATTTGAACTCTCGTATTTTAGGCTTCACGGTCTAGGGCCTAAGGAAGTGAATTATAGGTATAAGTACAGTGATGAGGACTTGTCAAACTTATTATCAAAAGTAGTTGACGTGATTAATCAAGGATCTAAGCAAGTATACGTGTTATTTAATAATGTTTATATGTTCGATGATGCAAGACGCTTTAAAGAGTTAGCTAAACTTAAACTACATAATGTTGAGGTATTTTAACTCTTTCAGCCGGTGGTTAGTTCGTCATCTCTCAGCCGGGTAGAACTACATCACATATTTAGGGAATTTTGTCAAAATTTTACGGTTTGTCATCCCTCACGGTGGGCTGGGGTCACGGGGCTTAGTAATTCTTGTTCCCCGCCGCGATCACCACCGTTCATCGGTCCCCCGTATCTAGCTTTTAAAGGAAAGGGGTATACATCAGCTAGTTTTTGGTGTAGCTAA
>CAZTPV010000219.1:0-4094 GCA_964615085.1 uncultured Desulfurococcales archaeon | reverse complement strand
CCATAGAATTAATGGGTAATATAATAAGTATCTTGGAGAGCCGCCGGGCCCTCAGTGCCGCCGTAGCTCAGCGGGTAGAGCGCCGGGCTGTTAACCCGGTGGTCGGTGGTTCGAGTCCACCCGGCGGCGCCACCTTTAACCTCTCCTTCTCCTATGGCTTTACTATGGCCTTAATATTATACTTCCTTGTTACTATAGCTGCAAAGTCACTAGCTGCTGCTCCACCTCTAAATCCATCAACTACTAGTAGTTTGGGTTTTGCTTCACGAACATACTCTAATAGTTGATTGAAATCTGCATGACTACTATATGATACTATATATGTTTTCGGATCTATTTGCCTAAAAGGTGTTGTAAGCTCTCTTCCCGTTAGGATTATGCGTATACTCTTAGTTGTTGGCTCTATGCTTAGTCTGGGCTTGGACATTGCATGTTTGAAGTATATGTACCAGCTATCTCTCATTATCTCATATGCCTCTCTTGTGTTCTCGAGGTAGTAGTTGTCTATTGCGTAGCCATGCTTAACAAGTACTCTTGTCATCTTATATATCTTGAGAGGTAGTACGAAGGGTGCGTCTATGCCACGACTCCTTAATAATAGCATGACTTCTTGTAATTTCCCATGATATCCGTAAATTACTACTGGTCCCTTAGCTAGAGCATCCTTTACTATATCTACGAGAAGGTCTTCTACTTCATTCTGCCAAGGTCTTGACTGTGATGGACTACCGTATGTGGCGTCTATGACTAGGATGTCTAGATCCTTCATTATCGGTGTTGAGGGTAGCTTAAAGTCGCCGGTATAACCTACTAGCATCCCATTAGGCAATTCTACTTGAACTTGTGCACTACCGGGTATGTGGTTTGATTTTAAGAGTTTAACTCGTTCTCCTAGTATGGAGCTCTCCTGCCCATAGTTTAGAGGAAGTTTCTTTGAGTCTGGTATACGGTAACCCATAGCCTCTAGTAGCTCTATGGTTAGCGGTGTAGCTATTAGGAAGGCTGATTCTTTTATGCTTTCACGCAAGCCTATTATATGATCCTGGTGTATGTGAGTCACTATCCTAACGAGTCTCCCAGGGTAGTAGCCATCTACACTATACACTGATCCTAAGAGTATTGCACCTGTTGATGCTACGGTTGCAGTACTCTCTACACTATCAAGTTTATTCTTCATCTTAGGTACGCCAAGTTATAATAGTCTACATGGATTACGATTTAAGTATTAGAGTGGTCAGCCTCTGCTATGTTGGTTAGGGGTTGTAGGCGAGGTCATAACTACTATTGCTTGTTTGGTTTCTTAAAACTGTTCTACTCCACTAGAGGTTAAGGGGGCATGTAGGAAGAGTATTTTAAACTCTGCCTCCCATAGAGTCTCTACATCGGTGAGGTGGAAGCATGCTGTTACCCCCTCTAACGCTGGAGGCTAGGGTTCCTAGAAGATTCAAGGAGCTGGCCGCAGCCGCGCAGGGTAAACTGGGTGGTGTAGCTGGCTTAATAGAGTTCTACAAGGACATACTAGCAGGTGCAGCTGAGCCTGGTAAGGAGCCTAAGAAGGTCAGTGATATTGTTGGCGGAATCGTAAGAGTAGAGATGCTTGGTGAGAAGTACGTAGCTCTCAAGAATTTTGGTATGAGCGACCTACTGTATTACTTAAGGATGCTTCAAGCTTTCGGAGTCATAAGGGTCATAGCATACACTGAAGCACCAAGAAGGCTTAGCGATATTAGTGTTGTTAGAACTATCCTCAGCGATACAGTACTTAAGGCTGCTAACAGCCCAGAGGCAGCAATAATGTTTAGCATGTATATGGGCATAGTGTTTGATACACCCGCTAGACATATTCTCTTCGTAGGCAGTGAAGCTGAAAGCATCATGGACATTGCATTAGATGATAGGTTTAGGAAAGCATCAGCATACAATTTAGCCTTAAGTGGGCAAACACTAATGCGTGCAGCAGCAACAGGAATACCTGCCGGGGGTAAGGGTAGACCTTGGTATGAGCCTTTCAGCGACTTATCAGGAATAATAGCCCTCCTAGGAGCTTTACAAGCCGCTAAGATAAGACCAGTACCTAACAGGATTCTAGGAATAAGAGCTTTAAGCAAAATTAAGAGGCAAGTTCTGAAGTTAGTTGACCCCTATGGAGACTATATGCTACCTCGAGGAACATTAGCCTTAGAACTTGACAGGCTGATTAATGAAAGGGAGGAGGACCCCTTAACAGGTAAGAAGTATGAGGATCTAGGTGTAGGAATGGCTAAGGATGTAACATGGTTTAGAGGCAAGATACCTAGTAGAGCATACTTAGTACTAGAGTCAATAGTAAAAGCTGTCAAGGAGAAGAGAGAGGAAATTATAAGAGAATTTAATGACCTCTTCAACCTAACGTTTGGAATCTCTAAGCAGTCTAGCTAACCCATTATTTTTTCTATAAGAAGCCTAGACTTTTTATCTAGCTGGATGCTATTATCCTCAACTCTACAGTACTCTATTAGAAAACCGTCGACTATGCTACGGTAAACTTCGATATCGTTTAAATCAATGTTTTCAATAAACAGCTTTAGATCTGGAAGAGACGATCTATATGCTGCAACGATGCCTGGAGCTGGAGGATTACCCAAGTCGTTTGAGATGACTAGCCCCTGCAAAAGCTTTGGGTAAACCCTACCAAACACCTTGATTAGGTTAATGGTCTTTACGGGATTACTGCTAGTTACCAGCTGTATTAGCTGCAATTTATTCATCAAACTCCCATACCTCTTTAAAACCATACTAAATTTTTTCAACAACTCTCTTACAGTTCGATTGGCCGAACATGGTAGTATGTTATCAGATATGAGGATCCTCATACCAGCAATAGTCAATGGTATAAGTATAGGGAGTTCCAGAAATCTGGAGTAAACGCCTATAGGAATTTTAACATTTTTACTTACTTCCCACAATACTATAGGGAGAATAGTCTCCACAATATGGTGGTCAAAGAGTAAAATGTTGTATGGTAGTTTAATTACTAGAGCATTAACGTGTAAGTCTTTTACGAGATCATAACATTCCATTAGATTATTAATAATGTTTTGAACAGCTCGCTCATTCCTAGCGAGTACTTCACTATTAGGAATATTTGTATAGATTGTAGTTAGGAGAAGTTTTCTAGCATTATGTAAAGTGTTTAAAGACTTCAAGGAGGTATTCCACCAAGTATCTGGGGATGAGGATACGCTGTCCCCAAAAGGATTTTATGACTGGCCTCCCCCTTTGCCGACCTTCTTAGGGGTCAAGTATCACTGACTTCACTTCGTCTATTTTTTCTAGAAGGCTCTTAAGACCTTCAATGATCTTAACTGGCATATCGTTAACTGAAATTATTAGTGCTGGTAGTAGGTCTATACCATACTCCTTATACTCTCTTACTTCAAGTATTTTAACATTAAGACTTGGGTTATAGGTTTTTAATAGCAATAGTAGAGACGTTATAATTCGTACGAACATTAAGTCTAATAGCATGTTTCCACTTCGAATAACTACTATGCATTTCAAGACTAAATCACGCTATCTACTAGCTCTCATATTTCTCGAATATCTTCTTCTAGCGCTAACGCTAAACTCTTTTACCTAATAGTGTGAATTTGAGGGAGAGGTTGAGAGGTTGAAAATAGCTCGTGGAGAGTTTAAAGCCGTGTTTGAAGAATTTACTGTAACCTCTACATCAAGATTTGAGATCATAGACATAACTGATAAAGTTGAGGAGGTGGTTTCAAAAAGTGGTATATCTATCGGCTTATGCTTAGTGCATTTGCCTCATGCTACTGCTGCTATTATTGCTAATGAGTATGAACCTCGGATAGTTGATGACTATATTAAATTCGCTAAAGATATATTTAAGCCTGATCATCCATGGAAGCATAATATTATCGATGACAATGCTCATGCACACTTAGGCTCAGCTGTAATTGGATCCTCAAGGATATTTCCTGTCTATAATTCAAAGCTTATAAGAGGAACTTGGCAAAACATTATGCTCCTTGAAATGGATGGGCCAAGAAGCAGAAGAGTTGTTGTAGTGGTGTTAGGTGTTGGAGAAGCCTAGGATA
>CAZTPV010000218.1:0-3558 GCA_964615085.1 uncultured Desulfurococcales archaeon | reverse complement strand
GATCTAGAGGTGCTGATGACTTATAACCTAAGCCTCCAGTAATGTTGTTAACTACCTTGGTTAGCTCGTCTTGAGGTAACTTTGAGACAACGTTCCTCCACACGCTCTTCGCTATCCTTCTAGAGAGTTTATCTGCCTCGTCTAAACCCTGATATTGTAACACCTTAGTTACTAGGCCATAGTTAACGTTAATTCTTGGAAGCTTACTCATACAATCCCATACTCAATTACGTGTAGGTATTGGGGTTTATGAGTTCAGCTTCACAAAGTGTTACTGGCCCAGTAGAGACTTGAGTTCTAGAAGCAAGTAACATAGCTGAAGGGGAATGAATGACTAGAATAGAGCCAGTCTACCTAGAGTCGTGTCCTAACTGTGGTGGTGAAATAAGCTCAGATAGACTGCTCAAAGGTATCCCATGCAAACAATGTATACCGAACCTACTATCATCAAGTGAACCGATTCTACAGGAAACCTTAGCGCTAAAGATTGGTGAGGAGCTGAAGAGAAGAAATAAGCTAAAGAAGTATTGGGAGATCTATGATCTTACTTTAAGGTTAAGAGACTTTAGTGACTTCTTCACGAGAGCCACTGGTGGTTTAAAGCTCTGGAGTGCTCAGCGAAGCTGGGCTAAGAGACTTTTAGTGGGAGAAAGTATAGCTATCGTTGCTCCTACTGGAGTTGGTAAAACAACACTGTTAATTACTTATGCTGTCTATAATGCTATTCATGGATGTAAGGTATACTACATATTGCCTACAGAAAACTTGTGCCAACAAGTCGTGGAAAAGCTAACCACAATTATCAAGAGGGTTAAAGCCAACGTAAGACTCGCATACTATTATTCGAGGTTGAACAAGAGTATTAAGGATGAGATGCTAAATAGGATCTCAAAGAGGGAATACGATATACTAGTTACAACATCAAGTTTTCTATGTAGAAGATGGGAGTTAGTGAAGAACCATCGCTTCGACGTAATAATCGTAGATGATGTTGATGCTATGCTTAAAAATAGTAAGAATATAGACCGAGTACTAATCTTATTAGGGTTCACTCCTAATGCAATAGAGTACGCGTACAAGGTGATAAAATATAGGATTGAAGCACTAATAGCAAAGGCTCATGGTAGGATTAGTGCCTGGGAAAGGCTAGTAAGAGAGGTAATTAAGCTAGAAGAGAGGCTTGCAGCAGAAATAAAAGGTAAAAGGATTGGCCAGCTCATTATAGCCTCAGCAACTGGGAGAACTATAGGCCTTAAACCTAAGCTCTTCAGGGAGCTCTTAGGCTTTGATATTGGTAGAGTATGTGACTACATGCGTGATGTAACAAATACTTATGTTGTTACTGACGACGTGGTTAAAGCTACAGTTAGTATAGTAACTAAGCTGCTAGGTATGGGTTTGAAAGGCATAGTATACGTCTCACAGAGATATGGAAAGGGGTTAGCCAAGAAGCTAGCAGAGGTACTTAGACAACAGGGAGTTAGATGTAAGGTAGTGCTATCAGGCTCAAAAGCCTTTGATGAGTTTTTATCAGGTAAGTTAGATGTTATCATCGGAGTGGCATCGTACTATGGTGTTGTCGTTAGGGGGCTAGATTTACCAGACAAGATTCATTTTACACTATTTGTTGGAGTTCCAGCAAGAAAGATGGAACTTGAGAAAGCTCTCCTAAGCCCCTATAGGATTGTGAAAGCAGCTGAAGAGCTGGGAGTAGAGTGCGAGAACCTCATAAGATTAATTTCGAAGCTAACACCAACAGAGGCAATGATATTGAGGATAGCACTTGCTAATAATGATGAACCCGCTGGAAGACTTAGAGACATATACGTCATGCTTAGAGATCTAAGACTAAGACTCCTAGATTTAATTCGCAAAAGAGTGCGAGAGGAGGGAAAGAAACGCATATTTGGATCCCTAGTAGTCTTTGAGGACGATCATTACTATGTCATAACACCTGATGCACCAACATACCTTCAGGCTAGCGGTAGATCAAGTAGAATGCTGGGAGGAACAATGACACACGGGCTAAGCATAGTAGTAGAGGAGGATGAGGATCTAATTAAAATATTGAGTGAAAAATTAAAACTGTACCTAGGAGATAATGTTGAATTTAAGCCTCTTCAAGCAATAGACTTAGAGAATGAGAAGAGGCTCATTCTTGAAACGAGAAAAAGTAATGGAAGTAGTCGCCTTAGAGTTGAAACGTGTCTTATAATTGTTGAGTCACCCACTAAAGCAAGGACCATTGCAAGGTTCTTTGGTAAGCCTATCAAGAGGAGAGTAGGTAGTCTAATAGTGTATGAGACAACTTTCCTAAACCCCATAAACAATAAAGTATACATAGCATCTATAACTGCAACTCAAGGCCATCTCTACGATTTAACGCTGGATGATAGGGGAGTATTTGGCATTGAAATAGAGGGTAGTAGCATTAAGCCTATCTACTCGCCACTTAAACACTGCAATAGTTGTAGCACGCAATTTGCCTCAAGTGCTTCCACTTGTCCAAAATGTGGTTCAACAAACGTTGCTAATAAGTTAAGCATTATTGAATCGTTGAGAAAGATAGCAATGGAGGTAGATGTAGTCTACATAGCCACTGATCCTGATATTGAGGGGGAGAAAATAGCGTTCGATATTTACAACGTATTAAAACCGTATTTAAATGAGATAAGGAGGATTGAACTCCATGAGATAACACGAAAGGAGCTGTTCAAAGCTATAGCATGCCCTAGAGGGATTAACATTAAGATGGTGGAAGCCCAAATAGTTAGAAGGATTGAGGATAGGTGGATAGGGTTTAGCCTATCTCAAAAGCTCTGGATTAAGTTTAATAGAAACTGGCTTGGTGCTGGCAGAGTACAAACACCGGTACTAGGATGGATTATCAATAGGTATAAGGAATGGAAGAGTAAGTTAGGTTACAATGTGCTTATCAAGTTAACCGATAAGGTGAAGGTAACTTTACATGTTGATCATAAAGAGGAAGCAGAGAGGATAGTAAACCAAGCACTTAATGGAATGAAGCTAGTAGCTATAGAGGTTATTGAGGAAAGTCGTAATCCTCCACCACCATACACTACTGAAGAGTTAATAGCAGATGCCTCAAAACTCTACGGCTTCACTAGTGATAAGACTATGATGTTAGCACAAGAACTGTATGAGGCAGGTTTAATTACCTATCATAGGACTGACTCAACATATGTATCTGATACTGGAATAAGTATTGCTAAAACGTATCTTGAACAGATCGGACTAGTTAAGCTATTTAATCCTAGGCATTGGGGGTCACCAGGCCACCATGAAGCTATAAGGCCAACAAAGCCGTTAGATGTTTATCAACTTAGGAGGAAAATAGCTAGAGGAGAGATAAAACTATCAATCCCGCTAAAGGAGGCACACTTCAAGCTCTACGATCTAATCTTCCGCAGGTTTATTGCGAGTCAGATGAAGCCTTCAAGAAGAGCTACAATTGTTGCTCAACTTGATGTAAACGGCTATACTATTAGTGCTAGTACCACAGCGTATTACTATGATGAGGGCTTTGAAACAATATTC
>CAZTPV010000217.1:0-5547 GCA_964615085.1 uncultured Desulfurococcales archaeon | reverse complement strand
AACGAACCATTAAGATACTAGAAGAACTAGGTTTATGTGATGTAGTAGTGAGAGCTGAGCTGCACGCTTATAGCCTTCCTAAAGGATATGAATGGGCTGTATTTGCCGGTCTTGAGGAAGCACTTGCAATACTTAAAGGGAGAAGAGTTAACGTCTACGCTGTTCCTGAAGGAACTTTATTCACTAGGAAATACCCATTAATGGTTATCGAAGGTCCTTACTGTGAATTTGGTGTACTTGAGACAGCCTTACTTGGTGTACTAAGGCATGAGACAAGCATAGCCACGAAGGCTGCTAGAATTAAGTTAACAGCAGGTGATAAGAAGGTACTCTTCTTTGGGCTTAGAAGCTTACATCCTGCTATAGCGCCTATGGCTGATAGAGCAGCTTATATAGGTGGGGTAGACGCCGTAGCGGGTGCAATATCCGCTAAGTACCTTGACTTAAAACCTGTGGGTACGATGCCTCATGCATTAATAATAATCATTGGTGATCCCAGAGAGGCATGGAAGGCTTTTGACCGTTACGTAGAGGAGGATGTTCCTAGAATAGCTCTTGTAGACACATTTTATGATGAGAGGTATGAAGCTCTAGAGGCTGCAAGAGCTCTTGGAAAACGACTCTATGGTGTTAGACTTGATACACCGAGCAGCCGTAGAGGGAGTATGAGAGATATAGTTGAAGAGGTTAGATGGACTTTAGACATCCACGGCTATAAGCATGTAAAAATAATTGTTAGCGGAGGATTAGACGAGAAAGAAATAAGTGAGCTCAAGGATATTGTTGATGCATTTGGTGTAGGAACAGCAATAGCTTTCCCACCAAGCATAGACATAAGTATGGACATTGTTGAAGTATTTAAGGATGGTAAGTGGATCCCTATAAGTAAGAGAGGAAAGCTCCCAGGAATGAAGCAGATATATAGATGCATCCCCATAGTTGAAGATTACATAGGTCCTTGGGAGGGTTACGAGCCACAGTGCAGAGATGGAGGTAAGGCAAAACCATTACTAGAACCCTATCTCATTGAAGGTAAGCTGGTTAAACCTCTACCCGATTTAGACGAGATCAGAAACTACGTTATGAACCAACTTAAACAGTTTATGAGCTACAAGAGAGGCAAGTATAATGCTAGTCCTTAAGACATCGAGTTCCCCAATAACTATACTGTTTAGACCATTAACATGTACTAAACAAAGCCTAGTACTAGTAGGGTCGATAACGTTTGAGAGAAATTGTCTACCATTACGGTCAATACATGTGAGTGATAGTGGATTTGGAATATTTACAACAATTTTACCATTCGATAAGATTACCTTCATATTTGAAATTAGATCCTTAACACCTTTAGGTATGCTACTTCTCCTTAGACCATGACTATCATATAATAAGATTTCTTCATGCTGTAGAAGTTGTGGCAAGAGCTTTAAGTCAAGAGTATTTACTCCCGGTTTAAGCTTTAAGACGGTAACGGATCCATTAACTATGAGGTTCGCATAACCCTTCTTTAAGGCTAGTATTTTAAGCTTACCATCATAAATCCATAGTTTACAAATAGTTGCAAGAGAGCTGTCAAGCAGGTTTAGTATGTCCTTGGTTAAGCTTTGCTCGAGTAACTGTACTCCTCCTGGAGCATATAGTACTTGCAGCTTTACGTCAAAGGGATTATCAACTCTTACTTTTAATTCCCCTCTACATACATTACTATCGCATACCATGTTACCTGAACTATTGTTCGCCACGATAATTACACGTAAGAGTTTCGCTAAGTCCTCCCATGAACCGCTAGCATACTTCTTCTCTACCCTAACTGGTATGTGGATAAAGGGATGGAAGGGAGTTACATTTTGCACATTTAGCTTAATCTCTATAGTATGGTTTTCATCGCAAACATCACTTATATTAATATCTTCGCTTAGCCTTATCACTTTTGTACTATCACCTACAGGGTTGAATGTTCTAAGTATTAGGAGCTTCTGATTCACAGTGTTCCTGTCTAAGCCTTTTTCTACTCTAATACCGAGGTCTAAGCAGATTCTATAAGCGAGCTCAAAGGGCTTAGACTCGCTAAACAGCTTAGGTATCCTGAATACCAGTTCACCACATTTACACGATATATGATCTTCATGCTCATAGAAGCTTGCCGCCAAGTTACTGTAATGGGTTACTATAGGTATCCTAAGAAAAGTTTCCTCATCGAGATCAAAGATAATACAAGCTTTAGTCTTACAGAGGATAAGCTTACTGCCTACACGCAATAGGTCTATGTCCCGGTTACCGGTAATAAATTCTTCAAGTAGTGAGGGAAGCTCATCCCTTAATACATTTATTGTAGGAATCCTCTTGACAAACTTCTTTGAATAATCGTCAAGGGGGATAATAATAGGGTTTAAAGTATTATCAACACCACAACACAGTGATAAAGGACGATGAAGTGAAGCGATAGGTTCAATATTCTCTCTACTAACGGAGATCACAACATTGTCATAAAAGACTATGGCCTTGTCATCTGCACCAATAATCATTTTAGGCATCTTACTTAGAGGCACTAGCCCGGCCCATTGTGGAGTAGCAATAATCGATAAATACTTGAATACAGCCATGCAAGCTTTAACGCCACAGACTATGTTTACCTTATCGACATTCGTGAAAGCATCTAAGCTGAACTCGTAAGTTGCCATTGACCCCATACTGCTGAAGACTACTATTAAGTTTGAGTTCCTACGTGTCAAGAACATGCTTGAGAACTTAGACGCTGAATAAGCTAAAACATCATCAAAAGAGTAGATTTGTCTTCGTGGATTACGAAAGTCTAATACTACTATCCTAAGTTTACGAAACCTTTTATTAACCCTTACCAGACCTAAATCACAAACATCATCGATTCCAAGATGACTACCTCTATATACTAATCGAGGCTCATCACTAATAACGTAAACCTCCCCTCGAGTAACCACATAAATATTAAACCCACTAACAGCTAGACCAACTATGCTATTGCAGACGTTAAGACACTTAATAGTAAAGGGTAGCACTAGTAACTTAGAACCGTACACTTAATCCATCCCATTGCATGCTGTAGAAAAGTCTAGTATCTTTGAGAGCCAACCGAAACTATTAGGAAGCTATTGAGATGAAAGTATTTAAGTCCAGAAACACATACCAGAATGAGTATAATGGTGAGGGCCCGTAGCTCAGCCCGGTAGAGCGCCCGGCTCATAACCGGGTGGTCGGGGGTTCAAATCCCCCCGGGCCCACCACTTAACTTCTAGAGTGTCTAGCTTCTAGGTAGTTAGGTTATGCACAAGATATTGAAGGAGTACTGGATACTACCTTTTGTGATAGACTATATATCCACATGCAATCATGAGAAGGAATGCACAGTATTTATCAGGACACTAAGAGAAAAGTATTCTATATCACGTAAGCTAGCTAAGACCATCGAATATGTCATTAGAAAAATAAAATCTAGAGGCACTAGCCTAGAGGACATTGTTAAAGGTGTTAGCTACATTAGTTTGGAGAGAAAAATGATTGCCATCCTATACAGAGGCGTACCAATCTTAATCATAGTTAAACCTCATAGAGTGCGCAGCTACATGATAAATAGGAATCATTTAGACAAGGTAATTACGGTATTAAAGAGCATGAAGCAACCAAGCCTAGATTTTAAAGACCTAGTGAAGAGCTTAAATATTCACCCGAAAACCATCTCTATTATAATCAGATTCCTTATTGCATCAGGATGCCTAATACCTGTTAAAAAACACAGCTATCTAATCAGCAATAGTGAAGACTGCGCTCTTCTACTAGAAAAACTCCATTCATGAAAATAATTAAAACCCCTCACCCTACCATACTACTTCATGGCGAGCCCCCACGGACCCCACGCAGGGGATGAACTAAGTGGTGGGCCCTGAGAGTGGGCCCGTAGCTCAGCCAGGCAGAGCGCCGGGCTCCAGACCCCAAGTGTAAAGGCGCCGGGTCCACTGAGTCGTGATCGAGGAGGGACCCGGAGGTCGGGGGTTCGAATCCCCCCGGGCCCACCACTAGAAAGCTGCAACAGCCTCCTTGTCCTTTCCTGCAATCCTTTCGAGCGTTAGACGTAATTAGCCTTAGCACCTTAACTCCTAGGTTCTCGTGTAGGGTAGGGTGAAGCGCATGGAGTACAAGATTAAGGATTTGAGTTTAGCTAGTAACGGACTCTCACAAATAGAGTGGGCGGAAAGGCACATGCCTGTTGTAGCTAAGTACATTAGGGAAGAGTTTGCGGAAAGAAAGCCCTTAAAGGGGCTTAAAGTTGGAGCAGTGCTTCATGTAACTAAAGAGACAGCTGCACTAGTACGTACTTTGCTAGCTGGAGGTGCTAGGGTACGCTTAGCTGCAAGTAACCCGTTAAGTACGCAAGATGATGTTGCTGCTGCACTAGTGAAATTCGATAATGTTGAAGTATGTGCGTGGAGAGGAATGAGCACTGATGAATATTTTGAATGCATTAAATGGGTTTGCGAGTGGAAGCCAGACATAGTGATAGATGATGGTGGTGATCTTCACGCTACACTCCACAAGGACTATCCTGATGTAGCATCCAAGATTATCGGTGGCACAGAGGAGACAACTACAGGAGTTATAAGACTAAGAGCTATGGAGCGTGAGGGAGTACTCAAGTATCCTGCCATAGCAGTGAATAATGCAAAGACAAAGATGATGTTTGATAATAGATACGGTACTGGACAGAGCACAATTGATGGTATATTAAGAGCCACAAACATATTAATAGCTGGCAAGATCGTTGTCGTGGCAGGCTATGGATGGGTTGGAAGAGGCATAGCGTTAAGAGCAAAGGGTATGGGTGCAAGACGAGTGATAGTAACTGAAGTCGACCCCATAAAGGCTCTAGAGGCAGTAATGGACGGTTTTGAGGTCATGCCAATGATTGAAGCTGCTAAGATAGGAGACATATTCATTACAGCTACGGGCAACAAGGCCGTAATAAGAAGGGAGCATTTTGAGGTCATGAAAGACGGAGCCATACTAGCTAATGCTGGACACTTTAACGTCGAAATATGGATACCTGATCTCGAGCAACTAGCCGTTAGTAAAAGAAAGATAAGACCACACGTAACTGAGTACGTGTTAAAGGATGGGAGGAGATTATACTTGCTTGCTGAAGGAAGACTAGTAAACCTAGTCGCAGCTGAAGGTCACCCAAGCGAGGTCATGGATATGAGCTTTGCAAACCAGGCTCTATCGGTAGAGTACTTAGCAAGGAATGGCAGAAGATTAAAACCAGCACTATATAATGTACCTCCGGAGATAGACTCCAAGGTTGCTGAACTAAAACTAAAAGCATTAGGTATAGAAATAGACAAACTTACACCAGAACAAGAGGAATACTTGAGAAGATGGAGAATCTAGCTTTTAGCGCGAGACGGCACATACCTCTCAAAAAGTATTAATGCTATAACTAAGGCAATTATTGAGCAGACATAGAAGATTAAGTCTAAAGGACCTCGATGCCTTATCTCAGCACCTATGACTTCTCTT
>CAZTPV010000216.1:0-4694 GCA_964615085.1 uncultured Desulfurococcales archaeon | reverse complement strand
AGGCCTTTCTATGACTATATTTTGAGACTACAGAATGTTCGAAGACAGATTAACTTAGGTAGAGTAAGCAGGTATGTATACCCATTGAGGGGAACATTACATTATTCAAGCTATAGAGGCGCTAGCTATCTATTTGAGGTGGCAGGTCTCTTCTACTCTCAGTTGGATGCACTTAATAATTATAGCATGCTAAGGCGGGCATTAGAAGAGTTTAGAAGAAATATCGAGACTATAAGGAACATTTCCTTGGAATTCGACAGGATATTGCTGAGAACTCTAAGGAGACCTGGAGGATACCGTATGACATTAAAAAGAATCTATAACTTGATAGATGCTATTGAAAACTTTCTAAGAGTTAGTAATCAACAGTCTCCACATATAATTGAGCCTCGTATCTTCTATCTCCTAGCTCCTGGAATCTTAGGCGTAGATAGTAGTAATACAATACATGACATGCAAAGGTCCCGTAGACGTGATTTGATCCCGCTTGATTACTTTGAAGTAATACCACGAACTATACATAGACACAATAGAACTTTAAGATATTGGGAATTCTCAAAAATACCTATCATCAGGTGCCCTAATTGTGGAAATGACAGAGTAGAATTAATCACGTTCGATAGAGGTAACTTAAGTTTAAGGTTAAGATGTTTGCAATGTAATAGAGTCTTCGATTTCAGTAGTAGAATGTCTCAATGGTTTATAGATATGATTCGAACGCGACCTATAACTTATGCTATTGTAGTCAGGAGAGACCCAACTATTAGAAGAAGACTACCGAATAGCCCATTTGAATTAATATTCTACAGGGACATAGATGCTGTATTCGGTAACGTAGGTTTTCGCATATTCTCTATAAATAAAAGAGTAAGTAGGTTCATGAGAACTCTATCACTAACCTCAAACGAACAGTATATTCTAGGGTTCAGATTCAAGACACAAGCACTCGAATTGAGAATCAATTGGAGAGCACTATCGTTATTGATGAATAATAGTAAATTAATGCAACAAATAGGTAATGAATATAATTCTTTAGGAATAGCTATTCCACAAAACTTCAACATACAGAACGACTTCATAATTAGAGTAACCCACACTTTGAGCCACTTACTAATGAACTTTGCACCGATACATACTGGAGGAAATAGATGGGATGTGAATGAATACATAAGTTTTGAGACTGATGATCAAGGAAACATTGTCACCAGTAGCACCATAGTATTTGATAGCGATGAAGGAGGTAATGGAGTGAGTGAACTTATTGGATATTTCATAAGGGAAATACTAAGTGATGCTCTAAGCGAGGCTGCAAGGTATTATCTACGACAACGTGATGCTTTAATTAGATTCCTAGGCGAGCCGGGTATAACGTTCTTTGGTGTATGGCCTATATGTCCCTACAATAATGTTGCATTAAGCAGGTCGCTGACCTTACTCTTTATGCAACATCTGTTAGGCTTCTCGAGAATACGGCAACTGACTAATCTAACGCCACAGCAACTATCATCGTATATACCGACGTTATGAGGTGATTAGTATACGAAAGTACATAAAACCAATACGCTACTATGTGGATGTAGATAAAATATCCAGTTCCATACAAAAGCTTGCTATAGAGGAACTCTTAACATATCTAGGACAGCATGGAGTACTGGTATGGAGAGTAGCACCTAACGTATTCATTGCTTTAGATTATGAGACAAGGCATAAAAACCTGTATAGGGCGAGTATTGTTTCTATTCCTTTAAACGAAGATTACCTATTGAAATCAGCACTAGAGATCACCTATGGTGTTAAGTTATACACAGAGCAAGATCTACGCAATATTCTTCGAGGGCTAGTAATACATAAGGAGTATGGTCATATTTTGGGCTTCTTGATACCTTGTGAATCCGAGGTGAAAATAGTAAATCGAAGTAAAGGGATCGTAGGCATCACCGATATCATATGCGGAGATTGCGTTATTGAGATAAAATCAAGTTCTAATTTAAGAAAAGAACATATGTATCAATTGCTAATATATATGGACTTGCTTCGCAAGCCGTATGGATTTTTAGTGTACGAAGACAAGGTATTTGAGTTTTCACTAAATAAAAACTTAGATCTTCTTTCTGAAGCATATAAGAGGCTGTATAAAATATATAACAAGATACATTCATTAACTAAAAACCTGCCATATTACAAGAACAATTTCCTTAAAAGGTTCAATATGAAAATTAGTGAGATTATAGAAAGACTTGACAACTTATCGTTTGTAGCTTAAACATGAACATCATATCTCAATCTATTTATCCAATGTCTTCAGTTTTGACATTAGTACTCTTTCAGGCTTTTCTACTAATCCTAATGGCTATTTCCTCACGAACTCGTACAAGCTTTATGATGCGTTCTACTGCTTCTCTTAACCTGTTTCCCGGAGGTTTTCTACTAAGGCTTTGAAGGAGTTTACTGCTATCAATGAGCTGTATAGAGTTCTCTGTGCTGAATGATGGGCATAGTTCTTTAGATGCTAGTTTCCTTAGCTCTTTACCAGCTACAGTAATAATTTGATCCTTTAGTCCTTGGCTAGGAGTGTCAAAGCATATTAGGAGGAACTGTGATAGACAGGCTCGCTTTGCTCCCAATGGTTTATAAGCATTTGCGATGGTTTCTAGCAAATATTTAAGTCTCTGCACCTTTCCTTCAATACTTGTGATATTTGGTCTCCTCTCCTCAGGTTCTAGGAATTTAGAGCACCGTACTTCGACCTCCGCGACATAGACCTCTACGCGATCCTCTATCCTCTCTATCGAGACGGCATCAAATTCATATTGGGCTCTCTTAGCCTGATATGCTAAGGGCTCTGCTCTAGCCCAAGGACCCTTTAATACTGTAGCTAGCCATGCTCTAGCAACGACTTCTGCAAAGGCACTTAGCGTTGTTCCTGAGAGCTTGAGTTCCCCCAGGCCATGAGTTAGCACGTAGTCTTCAAGAATCCTTGCATAGTTCTCAGCCATGTGTAGTAAGGATTCAAATAGGTAGCCGAGCTCGCGTACAAGGTCTTTCAGCCTTATGCTTAGTAAGGCTTCAGTAACTGAAGAGCTTAAACCTATTCTCTGTGCAAGGATATCTACCAGCCTTACCCCTATGAGAGGTAAAGATGTTTTAGCCAGCGATCTCACTAATTCTAGTAGCGGGGGTTCCGGCAATGAATCTACTAAATGCTCAGGCACGGGTAACACATCGTCTCGACTAAACTTCTCCTTGGCAACACTCTTCACTATAGGCCCAGGGTCGCACACCATTTTCTCGATAACATCTAAAAGGTATAGAGTAAGCCTAGCTTCACCATGGCTAAGATCTGTAACTATATCTCTTAACAGCTTCACTAACTTCAATGCCTCGCTATGTTCAAGAAATCCTCTCCTCCTACCAGTAACGATAAGGTTTCTGAATTCGTAAAGTTTTCCAAGCCTTTCAAGAAGATACTGATAGCTCATCCAGCTTCCCTATATAAGTATGCTCCTACATAGGTTTAAACTATCTGTCGGTATACCTCCAGGCTATTGAGGCTCGGCTTAAAGGGATAGGAAGTACTGCTTATCCATTCAATGTCAGGGGTGGAATATATTCTCTCAATGTAAGTGTATAGCTTGGTGATGTAAATGAGTATGATTATCTCTAGGGAGGAGGCCAGAGGCGTACTGGAGTGCATCTCACCGACTCTAGCTAGGAGTATAATAGCGATAAGTATAGCTGATGTTAGAACTAGCAGAGACCTAGCCAAAGCATTAAACATGAGCATAAGAAACGCTCAAAGAGTAATCAATACCCTAGAGTCAATTAAGGCAATTGAAGTCATCAACTACGGCAAGCAGAAGATTATTGTCAGTCTCAACAAGCACTTTGAGGAGGAGGTCTTAGAATCAATTAGAGCACTTATACCGCTCGCTGTTGACGGCCTAGGCCTCCCAGTACTCAAGATTGATGGCTACTATAGGGAGATAGTTCTAGTACTGTTGGAAATCCTTGGTATAAACGGTAGGTCTAAGGACTCCTTCTTCAACACTGTGAGAAGGCTATTAAAGGAGGGCCTGAGAGAAGGCCAGTACCTCATTGGCTGAAGCGCATATTGAGTGAACCTATAGTGTATAGTAAGCGCATAACAAGCGATAGGGCAAAGCAGCTTGGTCTTTCCTCAATATTCCTCTGTATTGATGCGCGCTTGGAGTGCCTAGTCTTACTCCTTACCAGAACTCATGGTGAGCACTATACAGTCACTGAAGAGGATGTTAAGCCTACTCTACTCCTAGCCTACACTAGACTCGATCTATCTAAAGCTAAAGAAAGGATTAAGGAAGCTTACACTAAATCTCCTTAGCCAGGAATTATTACAGCTTTATACTATTATGGGAAGTATGGTCGAGGGGCTAAGCCAAAAAGATCTACATAAGTTTCTCTCTAGCCTAGGAATCCAGATCCAAGGAAGCCTTCTGCCAACCGAGTCATCATATTTCACAAAAGGAATCGCTTATAAGGGTTATCCTTGGACTGATGGTGAAGGCGTATAAATATGGCGGGCCCGCCGGGATTTGAACCCGGGACCTCCGGCTCCGAAGGCCGGCGCCCTGTCCTGGCTGGGCTACGGGCCCTAATTCTAAGGGGTGTCTTGGGGAATTAAGTTTGTGTGTGTTGTTAGGGGCCTCGTTTTAGGG
>CAZTPV010000215.1:0-3356 GCA_964615085.1 uncultured Desulfurococcales archaeon | reverse complement strand
ATGACTGTTTTTGAAGCAATCATGGAGGGTGTCAGAGTACATAAGTTGAAAATTGATGATCCTCAAGAATACGTCGTAAAACTACTATATGAGGTTGGGCTTAATGAGACCCACTTGTATAGGTACCCTCACGAGTTTAGTGGTAGACAAAGACAGAGGATAGCAATTGCTAGAGTCTTAGCGTTAAGGCCAGAATTCATTGTCCTAGATGAGCCTACAAGTGCACTTGACGTATCTGTTCAAGCTCAGATACTAAACATGCTTAAAGAGCTTCAGAGAAAGTATAACTTAACATACTTGTTTATAAGTCATGACCTAGGAGTGGTAAGGTATATGAGTGATAATATAGCTGTAATGTATGTTGGCAAAATAGTTGAATTAGGCCCGGCTGAGGAAGTGTTCGAGAAACCTCTCCATCCATATACTAGGATGCTTATGGAGTCTATACCCGTCCCAGACCCAAAGATAGCAAGAGCCCGCAAAGGAGTGGCACGAGGAGAGCCTGCTTCACCAATAAACCCTCCTCCTGGATGTAGGTTTCACCCAAGATGCCCCTATGCAACAGAGAAGTGTAGAAGAGAGGAGCCACCATTAGTGGAGGTTGAAGAGAGCCACTTTGTAGCATGCTGGAGGAGTAGAATCTAATTGAACTCGCTTACTAAATGTTTTTAGACGGTTTATAGGCCATGAGCCTTAAAGGTATGCATTTACTAGTCTTGATTAAAGCCTTCTGTAGAGCTGAGAGGATTAAGCCCTTCCAAGTAGCAAAACGGCATGTCTTTAAAGAATATGGGTTAACGGGTTCGAAAGAGGATATTGTGTTAACGGCATTGATGTACAGAATATACACGTATGAGGGCATACTGGATAAAGTAGTAAATAAGCTTATTGATCAGAACGTTGAGGAGCTTCCCTGCGAGGTTAAGTACTTGCTCAGAATGGTTGCTTACTTTACTCTAGTGGATAAACATCCTTCAGCATCCAAAATGTTACGCTTCCTTCTAGGGTACGTAGCACCACAGCTTGCTAGGGCCTATGGATGGAGACAAGTAAGGTTAGCTTACAAGCTCGCTAGGAAGGCGCATCTAAAGAGTTTAGAAGAGGTTGTTAATGATAGAGAAGAGATCGAATACCTCCTACCACGCATAGTTATAGATGGTGTTAAGGAGCTCTTAGATTCTAAGGAACTAAAGGACTTCTCTAAGGCACTCTTAACAATAAAGTACTATGGCTTTAGAGTCAATACTCTTAAAGCAAACGTTGAAGAAGTTATTGAGGAGCTTAAGAAGAGGGGGGTTAAGGTATGGAAGTCTAGTAGGGTTGAAAACTACGTATGGTATCAGGGAAGGATAGATTATGATCGCGATCCATTAATAACCGAGGGTAAACTCGTACCACAGGATGAGGCTGCTGTTGTTGCTGGTTTTCTTCTTGGTGTTAAGCCTGGTATGACTGTTGTAGACCTATGTGCAGCACCAGGAGGAAAAACAACACACATAGCAGAACTAATGAGGAATAGAGGGACTATAATAGCCTTTGATGTGTGGAGCGATCGAATGAGCCGACTCATAGAATTAGCTAGGAGAACTAGTACCTACATTAGCATATACCCCGTGCTTTGCGATGGTAGGCGTGCGCTAAGACTTATAGGTGAAGGTAAAGTTGATAGAGTACTCGTAGACCCTCCATGTTCGAGTACTGGCGTCCTCTACAAACATCCTGATGCACGATGGAGATTAACTAAGGAGAAATTAGAGGAGCTTACAAGACTCCAGAAGGAATTGCTTTATGTAGGTTTTAAGCTCCTTAAGAAAGGAGGCCTGATACTCTATACTGTCTGCAGCGTCTTACCCCAAGAGGGTGAGTACGTAGTGAAATGGCTATTAGAGCGTGAGACTTGCGCAGAAATTATAGCTCTTAGGGGTCCTTACGATCCTTCACCACTCCTTAAGGAGGCTATGAGGAGTTGGCCACATAGACACGGTGTTGGAGGCTTCTTCTATGCACTGATTCGAAAACGATGCTAGTACAGGTGCCGCGTGATCTCATCTAAGCTTATAGGTCCTCTACGTACTAGCTTAATTGTATCACCAACTATCTCAATGACTGTTGAAGGTATACCACCAGGTGAAGGACCTGCGTCAATAACTAGATCGACACTGTCACCTAGTTGTTCAATAGCTTCAGCTGCTGTCCTAGGTGGGCTATGACCTGACAGATTAGCGCTTGTACCAATAACGTAGCCGCCAGCATACTCTATAATCTTTAGGGCTATATCATGCTTTGGCATTCTTACGCCGATTTTCCCTGTACAGCTAGTTACAATGCATGGTACTATATCCTTCGCTGGAAGTACTAAGGTTAATGGCCCAGGCCAGAAGACCTCCATGATCCTCCTAGCTAGAATGTTTACCTCTGCTATTCTACTAACAACATCTATCGATGATACTAGGATTGGAAGAGGCTTATTCCTAGGCCTTCTCTTAGCCATGAACACTCTATTAACCGCCTCAATGTTGAAGGGGTTTGCGCCTAAACCGTAAACAGTATCTGTCGGATAGACTACTAGCCCTCCATCACGAATTACCTTGCCAGCTTCACGTGCAACATAATCAATATTATTCTTAGTTACTTTAACCACTCTAACCAAGAACTATCACCAGTAGTACAGATTGCACACATGCACTTTAACACTAATGATGCAAGCCTATTACCTAGTACTACAGAATCCTCTATACCTAAGCCCTTAACTAAACCATACACTATACCTGCATTGAAGGCATCACCAGCACCAACATCTGAGATAGGAGTTACTGTTTTCGAGGGAGCTACTAGTCTTATATTATCGCCTCTAACTATTATAGCTCCATATGACGAGTGTTTAATGACAAATGTTTTACTAGTTAGACTTAAACGTTTTAAAGCCTCCATTAACGTCCCGGCTCTTGTAAGTGCTAAAGCCTCGCTTACATTTGGGACTACGATACTTGCCTTAGGTAATAGGTTTGCTAGTATGTACTCTCTAAGACTCCTACATATGTTAACATCAGCAGGATCATAGATTAGTACAACATCATCAGCTATACTGTTGACAAATTTAGTAATCGCATTCCTATACTTCACGTTGTCAATGTTATAGCCATGGATAAACACTATGTCAGGATCGTAGGCTTTATAGACTTCTAGCATTGTGGAAGCATCTATGTCAGTACTCGCTGATGGACTAACTATGAAGCTTCTCTCCTTGGAGCCTAAATACGCTATAACTACACCAGTAGAGTGGTTGTCACTAATTACGCCATGAAATGTTATGCCTGCTTTCTCCATGAACTCAAGTAAGTACCTACCTAGTGCAT
>CAZTPV010000214.1:0-2794 GCA_964615085.1 uncultured Desulfurococcales archaeon | reverse complement strand
GCTCAGGAGAGAGGGTAAGATACCTCCTGAAGTTAACGTTGCTGTTTACCATACGGAGCATATTTATGAGGTTTACATAAACACAGATCCAGGCAGAGTCTTGAGGCCCGTATTTGTTGTTGAGAACGGAAAACTTAAGTTTAAGCCGGAGCATGCGGAGAAGCTCCGTAAAGGAGAGTGGAAGTTTAAGGATCTGCTCAAGCATGGTATAGTTGAATTCCTTGATGCAGAGGAAGAAGAAAATGCGTACATAGCACTTAACCCCGAAGAACTTACACCGGAGCATACGCATATGGAGATTTGGCCTGCTGCAATCTTTGGTGTCTCTGCTTCAATCATACCATATGCAGAGCACAATCAATCTCCTAGAAATACTTATGAAGCAGCCATGGCTAAACAAGCTCTAGGAATATATGCTGCTAACTTCCAGATTAGAGCTGATTCACGAGGTCACTTACTACACTATCCAGAAAAGCCTCTTGTACAGACTAAGACGATGAACATCATAGGGTTCAATGATAGGCCTGCAGGGCAAAATGCTATTGTTGCTGTTATGTCGTTTACTGGATACAATATCGAAGACGCAATCATTATGAATAAATCAGCTGTAGATAGGGGTTTCGCACGCTCAACATTCTTTAGGCTCTATGCTACTGAGGAGCTAAAGTATACTGGCGGTTTATGTGATAGAATAGAGAAGCCTGATGTAAGAGTTGAAGGTACTAGACCACCAGACCTCTATAGCAAGTTAGATGAAGATGGTATTATCAGTCCAGAAGTTGAGGTTAAAGGTGGCGAGATCCTAATAGGTAAAACAAGTCCTCCAAGGTTCATGGAGGAGTATAGAGAGTTTGGCACCATCTCAGCTAGGAGGAGAGACACCTCAGTTGCACTTAGACATGGAGAGAAAGGAATTGTTGACACAGTTCTAATAACAGAGACTAAAGAGGGTAACAAGCTAGTAAAGGTAAGAGTACGTGACCTTAGAATCCCAGAGCTGGGCGACAAGTTTGCGTCAAGACATGGCCAGAAAGGTGTTATAGGTCTACTACTCCCACAGTACGATATGCCATTTACAGAGGATGGTATAACACCCGATATCATAGTGAATCCTCACGCATTTCCATCAAGAATGACGTTAGGCCAGCTACTAGAGTCTATAGCCGGTAAGGTTGCAGCATTAGAGGCAAGATTTGTTGATGGCACTCCATTCGCTAAGGAGCCAATAGATAAGCTTAGAGTAAGATTACTTGCTTATGGCTATGCTCCAGATGCCACAGAGATAATGTATGATGGTAGGACAGGTGAAATGATAAAAACACCTATACTAATAGGCATAGTCTACTACCAGAAGCTACACCATATGGTAGCTGATAAGATTCATGCAAGGGCTAGAGGACCTATACAGATACTAACAAGACAGCCTACAGAAGGTAGAGCTAGAGAGGGCGGCTTAAGGTTCGGTGAGATGGAGCGCGACTGCTTAGTGGGTCATGGTGCAGCTATGCTCCTAAGAGAGAGAATGCTAGAGAGTAGTGATAGGTACGTAATGTATGTGTGCGAGCTATGCGGACATATAGCGTGGTTTGATAGACGTAGAAGAAGGTATATATGTCCAATACACGGTGATAAGGGTGTTATATCAGCTGTCGTAGTACCTTACGCGTTTAAGCTCTTGCTTCAAGAGCTCATGTCGATGTGTATAATGCCTCGCCTAAAGCTAGGATTTAAGTATGAACGTAGGCATGTGAAAGGGTGAGGCTTAATGAGTGTTCCTGAAAAGATCCTAAAATCAATAAAGTTTGGGATCCTCTCTCCCGACGAGATTAGGAAGATGTCAGTAACAGCGATTATAACGAGCGAGCTATACGATGAGGATGGTAGACCTATTCAAGGAGGTCTAATGGATCCTCGATTAGGAGCTGTAGCTCCAGGCCAGCTCTGTATGACTTGCGGTAATGATCCTAAGACTTGTCCTGGACATTTTGGCCACATTGAGCTTGCTAGACCTGTAATACATGTTGGTTTCGTAAAACACATTTACGATATACTTAGATCAACATGTAGGAGATGTGGTAGAATAAAGCTTCCTGAAGCAGAGCTTAGAAGGTATCTATCTCTACTTGAGAAGCTTGAAAAGAGATGGCCATTACTAGCTAAAATGCTTGTAGCAACAATAAAGAAGAAGGCATCAAAAGTTATGATGTGTCCTCATTGTGGTGAGCGTCAGTACAAGATAGTTCTCGAGAAGCCTTTCAACTTCTATGAGGATAGACCTGAGGGTAGAGTACATCTAACTCCTATAGAAATACGATCAAGACTTGAAAAGATACCAGATGAACATGTAAAACTATTAGGCTTAGACCCTAAGAACGCTAGGCCAGAGTGGATGATTTTAACAGTGCTACCTGTACCACCTATTCAGGTGAGGCCACCAATAGTCCTTGAAACTGGAATTAGAGCTGAAGACGACTTAACGCATAAGCTAGCAGATATTGTTAGAACTAATGAAAGGCTAAGAGATCTCATTGAAAGTGGAGCTCCGCAAAACCTCATAGACGAGCACTGGACTCTCCTGCAGTACCATGTAGCAACATACATAGATAACGAGCTTCCAAGACTACCTGTAGCACGTCACCGAAGTGGTCGTCCACTTAAAGGGTTAGCTCAAAGGCTTAAAGGTAAGGAGGGTAGGTTTAGAGGCAACCTTAGCGGTAAACGTGTTGATTACTCAGCGCGTACAGTAATATCGCCAGACCCCAACCTCAGTATAAATGAGGTTGGAGTACCAGTT
>CAZTPV010000213.1:0-2702 GCA_964615085.1 uncultured Desulfurococcales archaeon | reverse complement strand
TAAGTATGCCAACTATCAATCCAACAATTACGGACATTAATAATATCACTACTACGTGGGATCGTGGCCCCTCAAAGCTCAAGGCTTTAATCCTCTATAGACTAGTTATCCTAGCTGAGCTATCTAGTTCTCAATGAGATTCAAAGTCTAGTAATAGAATAAGAATGTGGCGGGCCCGCCGGGATTTGAACCCGGGACCTCCGCCCAGCCAGGCAAGGCCCGCTGGTCTACGGGTTAAGAGCCCGCCGCTCTACCAGGCTGAGCTACGGGCCCATGCCGTGTATGTCTAGCATAGTGTTATATTAGGGATTATAAACATTACTCTTCGTCCATTACAAAACTTTATCTCATAGCAGCTTTGAGTAGTCCTATGAATAGCGGTGCGGGTCTTAAGGGCCTACTCTTAAACTCTGGATGTGGTTGTGAACCCACGAAGTACTTATAGCCTTTAAGTTCTATAAATTCTACACGATTATCATTGAGGCTATATCCAGAGACCTTCACTCCCACAGACTCTAGCTTCTCTAGATACTTTGGATTAACCTCATATCGGTGACGATGTCTCTCATAAACTATGTCTCTCTTATACAGATTGTAGACTATACTTCCTTTAACTAGCTTTATGGGATAAGCTCCTAGTCTCATTGTCCCCCCTAATTTAGTTATCTTCTTCTGCTCCTCTAGCAAGTCGACTACTGGATGTGGTGTTGACGGATCTATCTCGCTACTATTAGCCCTTTCTAGTCCTAGTAGGTTCCTGGCTATCTCCACTACGGCTAACTGCATTCCAAAGCATATCCCTAAGAATGGCATGTTAGCTTCCCTAATAGCTTTTATAGCCATTATTTTTCCCTCAGCCCCTCTAACACCAAATCCTGGTAAGACTATGGCGGCATCATTCTCTTCTACGATTCTGCTAGCATCTATCTTACCTTTTTCTATTAGTGTTGATTCGTACCAATTTAATATGGGTTTAAGCCCTAAATGTGCTGCTGCATGTCTAATAGCCTCAATTATACTGATGTAACTATCCTTAAGTCTAGTGTATTTTCCTATCATTGCTATTCTAATTGGCTTACTAGAACTCTTAAGCTTATTCACGAACTCTCTCCAGTAATCGAGATCGGGTTTCCTATCCTTTAACCCTAATCTTTTAACAATATAACTTCCTAATCCCTGCTCTTCAAGAATTAATGGCACTTCGTAGATATACTCTACGTCAGGATTACTGAAGACTGCCTCTACAGGAAGGTTGGCATATAAGGCTATTTTGCGTCTAGCCTCCTCCTCCAGAGGTCTAATCGACCTAGCGACAATTGCGTCTGGCTGTATCCCAATTCTTCTAAGCTCCTGAACACTATGCTGTACTGGCTTGGTTTTTTGCTCTTTGGTTGTTGAGAGGACAGGGACAAGAGCTACATGGATAAACATAGTATTATTGTAGCCTTCATCGATTCTCATTTGTCTTGCGGCTTCAAGGAAGGGTAGTCCTTCAATGTCACCAACAGTTCCCCCTATCTCTACTAATACTATATCAGCGCCGCTCTCTTTCGCAACTTCCCTAATTCTTCTCTTAATCTCATCAGTTATGTGGGGTATAACTTGTACTGTTTGACCTAAATAGTCTCCTCTTCGCTCCCTCTCAATTACAGTTAAGTATATCTGTCCTGTCGTAATGTTGTTTTTCTTTGAAAGATTAACATCTAAGAATCTCTCATAATGTCCTAGATCCAAGTCTGTTTCTCCGCCATCCTCTGTTACAAATACTTCACCATGCATGAAGGGGTTCATTGTTCCCGCGTCAACATTTAAGTATGGATCTATCTTGATAGCTGTTACGTGGTAACCTCGTGCTTTAAGAAGTAATCCTATTGAGGCTGTTGTAATTCCTTTACCAACGCTACTTAGGACACCACCTGTTACGAAGACGTACTTTGTCATACCGCCCATAACATAGGGTTATGTGGGGAAGGGTGTTTTAAGGAGTACGGATTATTCCAAACGAGGTGAACAACGGTATGGCTAGTACTATTTACTTCTTAGATTATGTTGAAAGGAATAAACCACTACTTCAAGTAGCTCTGGATGTTACCAGACTTGATGAAGCATTAAGTATAGCGTTAAGTGTTCGTGATAATGTTGGTGAAGGCATAATACTTGAGGCTGGTACACCACTAATTAAATCAGTTGGTTTAGACTCGGTTAAAATGCTGTCAATTTTCGGTCTTCCAGTCTTAGCTGACACAAAGACTGCCGATGTAGGAGATTTAGAAGTTAGGCTTGCTGCTCAAAATGGTGCTGCAGCTATGAGTGTGCTTGCTATAGCCCCTACCGAAACTATTGAAGCGGCAGTTCACGAAGCGAATAGGCTTGGTATAGCCGTTGTTGCTGATATGCTTGGTGTGCCGCTAGACTCGATTACAAAACGTGCTGAGAAGCTTTATAAAATAGGTGTGCATGTTATCGAACTACACATTCCAATAGACATTCAGAGGAGAATGGGCGTTAGTGCTGAAATTCTTGGAAACCTCATAGCAAGTGTTAGAAAAGTCTTTAAAGGGATAATAAGTATTGCTGGTGGCCTTAGACGCGGTACAGCAGGGATTGTGGCTCGGCAGGGAGCAGATATAATTGTTGTTGGCTCAGCAATAACTAAGTCCAGTGATCCAGGTAGAGCAGCATTGGAGATCGTTAGGGAGATT
>CAZTPV010000212.1:0-3565 GCA_964615085.1 uncultured Desulfurococcales archaeon | reverse complement strand
AGGTAGTACACTAAGCGTTGTAGGCCTATACTTTGAGCACCTATTATGGGTTTACCGTATATACTTGGGGGATTTAGGGAAGCTTGTTGACTCACTAGCTTTATCCACTTCCATACTACTAGGGATTAGCTCTATACCAATCCTACTACTAGCTGGCTTTAACGCTAATGGAGTGTTAGGGGTAGTAGCATGGGTGGTATTAGCTTCTGAAACCTATCTCCTACTTAGAGTAGCTATGATGCGCGTACTAATGCCTCGTAGGAGGGCCACGATAGCTGTTAAAGAGAAGGCTATAGAGGCTACTACAGGTATGTGGTCTATGGTTGCTGAACTAGTGCTAGTGGTTACGTACATGGCCTCAATATTCGTCTTAATGTCACAAGAGCTGTTCACGCTCATACTAGTACTCATAGCACTTCTAGCACTATACCCCTTAGTTAGGAGGATTACAGCTAAACTAATACTAGCAGTTGATGTCACGTACTAGCTTCCTAAACCACGCTTCACTCCTTGAATAAGGTTTAGAGCCTGCTTAAACGCTTCTCTAGCTCTTAGAACAGCTGGGCATATTCTTAGACACCTCTTACACGAATCACACTTCTCTACATCGACTTTAGGCTTGCTGTTAGAGATGCTTATAGCTCTCTTCGAGCATATCATTACGCATAAGCGACACTCTAGAGGTGTGCATGAACAGTACATGTATATGAGGCATAGTGCGTCAAAAAGCGCTCTAACACCACCACTAAGAACGGTTACTGCAGGCCTTGGATCAACACGAAACTCTATTCCATCACTACGCTTAAACTCTAGGAAGCCATTGCCACGGCTTACAGTGTACCCTAAAACTCTACCCAAACCAGCAAACTCCTCTAGATTAATTCCACCAACATCTAGTACTACTAGCTCCCAAGTATCACCAACACTAGCTAGAGCAACTCTAGTGGAGTGTGACTTCAGTAAGAGGGTAGGGTCTATACCTCTCCTACTAGCTAATACCCTCAAATCACCTGGAAGCTCTAACCTCCACCTCCAAAGCCCAAGCCTAACCCATTCTTCTGGGAGCTTTCGATGCCTACGCCACTCCTCTAGAAATTGAAGCCATCTACCCCAAAGATCTGGATGCCTTCTACCAACATCCTCTAATTCTGGTAGTCTACTCGTCGGGCATAGGAAGCAGCCAATTCTCTCATAGCCTCTAGGGTATAGTGGGTGTAACGGTAAGCTCCTATAGCGTATGTACATGTGCTCAACTAGACTACTCCAATAGTGTATTGGCGCTATCATAACTCCTTCAGGGTTTGGAGGCCCTGTAGGAGCTACTCGCCCAGCTTGAGCTCTAGAGGTTGATTCTACAGCTCTCTGACCAGTTATGGATATCATTCTAGTGATGTTCATTCTCTTAAGCTCGTGAGCCATAACCGCAAGTTTCACTAACCTTGTACACCACCTGTAGTCTCTTGCTGGTGGCCCAAAGAGCTTAACTAGCCTCCAAAACCTATCACCAGCTGAAGCTACATGTAGGTTTAGATCCATGAGTGATGCAGCCCTCTCTACATTATCTATTGTTTCTGGATGCTCGATGCCCGTGTCGACAAATATAGCATCACGTACACCAGCGCAGCTTGCTAAGTAAGCTGTTATAGTTGAGTCCTTACCACCACTAATCGTTATAATCGGGCGACCTGACCTAGACTTAAGCTCTTTCTCTATGAAGCTTATAGCCTCGTTCTCAAACTCCTCTAGAATGGGCGTGTTAACCTTTACAGCGTAGCTGAGATCCCTAGCCCATAGCTTTAGGGGGGTCTTAAACCTAGGCCATACGCTTGCAACTCTAATTCTTCCCTGACTAGTAATCTTCCCTACTCCCTGACGCCCATAATAGTCTTCAAGTGCTATCCATTGTGCTTCACCAGCAGGTTCACTAAGCTCGTATAAATCGCTTTTATCTAGCAGTATACCCTCTTGAAGCCTACGCTTAGACCTAGCATAGCCTGGAATAGAGTATTCTAGTATTAAAGCTACTCCATGTTTTGTTGGTTTAAAGAGCCACTCACTTCTAAAAGCGTCGTAGTATCTTACGCCAATGATAACACCAGATGCTATAACCTCGTCAGCAGCCTCGTAGTGTTGTAGCTTATTCAACAAGTATAAGCCATCATACGGCATTAGTATTCTAGCTGCTTTAGAGCCATAGCATCTCTCTATAGCATTCCTAGTGGTCTTCACGTCGTAGTCGTATGCTGGCCTAACATCTCTTGGCTGAGTAGCTCTAATAGGCTCTCCTCTAGAGTTACATCGTGGACATACACCATTAGGGTCAACTACTGGTACACCACAAAGCCTACACCAGTACGTTCTAGGAGCAACTTTCATGAATAGTTTTGTTGCCTTAACACCCTTAACCCTCTTAGGCATACTCAATCCTCCAGTATGCTTAGAAGAGCTAGCCACTACACCATAATATCCTCTTGGAGTCTAGTCATGCCTAAGCTAAGCGTGTTTGAGAGAATTGCACGAGCATGCTACGAGCATACTCCATGCCTACTTGTAGCCTATAATCTTGGTCCACTCGTAGTAGGCTTCGTAGGTGGTTTATTTGGTGCACTACTACCATTACTCGCATTAGAGATCGTTAGTCCTGGAGCTGGTAAAGAGGCTATGGTTGTACTAGCGAATGCTGCTGCAGGAGCCTCTGCAGGTATTGCAGCTGCAACAGCGAGGAGACCTGCTCTTGTTAGGGTCAGAGAGCTTGTTATCCATCAACCCTCAGAGACGAGGATACTACTGGCACTCGCTGCAGAGAATAAGTCCTCTGTAGGGGTTAGAGAGCTAATAGTTTCACTTGACAGCTTAGAGACGGAGACAACACTATACCATATGTGGTGGTCTAAGAGTGGAGCTACAGACAACATATTCATTGAGACGAGTGGGGCGTGCTGTAAGTGTCCAGGGTGTAGGATTGAAGCGAGAGAGCAGCTAGAATATAAGAGAGCTAGTACGCGGATGGGTGCACCTACCGGAGAGATGATAGCTGGGGGAGTTAAACCAGTTAGAATACCTCCTGGAGGAGTAGCAGAGATACCGTTTGTCGAGCTTGAAGCCATAGATTTTAGTAGTTGTGAGCTCTGGGAGGATTGTAGCCCCTACGAGAAATGCTTAGAGCTTGGAAGCCTCATAGCATCTAAGAGGGTATGGCTACTTGTAAGACTGCTAGCAGGGCCTAGAGAAACCATAGCAACATACCTAGCACCACTTAGCGGGACAAGCCTTAACACCATCATAACAATCTCAGGCGACCCAGTACCACGAGTAAAGGAGGAGGCTCAAGTAAGTATCAAAGCTAGTATCAGGGGCAGACTAGTATTAGTGGAAATCTCTACACCTCGTAGAAGCGTTGAGAGGTATGTAAGACCGTTAAAATGCATCCCACACCCTGGGGGCATTAGGCTAAAACCTTAAAACCCACGCTTAGGACCCCCTCTAACACTATCTTGGTGCAGCCGAAAATGGATACAAGCTAAACTACAGTGTAAGCCTTAGATGTATATCCTGTGGTAGAAGC
>CAZTPV010000211.1:0-13474 GCA_964615085.1 uncultured Desulfurococcales archaeon | reverse complement strand
CCGAAATTTCTTCAGGGGTAAAGTTTTTGCCCACCTGTGGAATGTAAACCTCAACTCTATCATTTTTGCCACGCACTACCTTATAAGGGACACGCTCAATATCATACTTTGCCTCGTCAAAGCGGCGTCCCATGAATCTCTTAATAGAAAAAACCGTATTTTCCGCATTTATAACTGACTGCCTCTTTGCAATAGAACCCACAAGTGTTTCATTTCCTTTAAACGCAACAACAGAAGGCGTTATTCTCTCACCCTCCTTATTTTGAATAATAATAGGGTCCCCACCCTGAACTACGGCAACAACAGAGTTAGTAGTCCCAAGGTCAATTCCTATAACTTTCTCTTTTGCCATTTTCTATCCCTCCTTTTTCTCCTTATTTTTGGCCACACTGACCCTTGCGGGCCTTATGAGTTTACCTTTAAGTATGTATCCTGCCTGATGCTCCTTTACCACATATCCGTCAGGCGCATCGTCAGTTTCAACTTTCTCAATAGCCTCATGAAATCTTGGGTCAAACTCCCTGCCCTCACTCTCTACACGTTTAACTCCAAATTTTTCAAGGACCTTGATGAAGTCCCTGAGAACCATCTCTACTCCCTTTTTGATAGAGGCAGCATCACCTTCCACCTGCGTGGCAAGTTGAAGATGGTCAAGTACAGGAATAAGTTCCCTGAGAATCTGCTCATTGGCATACTCCACAAGTTGTTTTGTCTCCTGCTCTCTAAGCCTCTTATAGTTTTCAAGCTCTATAACAGCATCCTCGTAGGCGATCTCTAGTGCTAGCCTAGCAGTCTCAATATCAGCTTTAGAGGCTAGAAGTGCAAAAGCCCTCATAACGCTTAGCAGGTAGTGGTAGTCTTGTATAAGGTAGAACCTAAACTTCTCCATAGGCAGCCTACCAGAGTAGAGCTCGATGACGAAGGGATGCTCTACTAGCCTAAGCCATATACTCTCATACTTCCTGCGGAGAGCCTCATCAAGTCTAGCCATGGCTACCAGCCTCGTAGACTACATCCCAGAACATCCTCTCATAAGCTTGTATCATTCTTGCAGCTAAGAGGTATCGTTCAGGGTTATAGTACCTCTCTACTATGGGGTAGGAGGCTTCTTCAAGACTCTCATAGGGCCCGCAGAAGAGCTCTAGGAAGCCAACCTCTTTCACACCATAGCTCTCCCTAAGGATTCTAGCAAGCTTACACACGTTAGACCCCCATACAGGCAGGTTTACTATGAGAGCTACTGCAGCCTCCCCAAGTGTAGCGTGGAGAGCTAGCCATGAAAGGTAGTGAGTGTACGCTACAGCTCTAGGATCAACCTTCTCGGGAGAATAAGATACTCCTAGCTCACTAGCAAGCTTTCTAAGCTCTACTAGAGCTTTAGCATCACCCTCAGCAAGCATCATGAAGAACTTAACCTCGTCATCGTATAGGCTCCTGGACGCTAAGTGTAAGAGGCTTCTAAGATCATGAGGCACTATGTAGAGCTGGTTAACGATGAACGCTTCAAGAGAGCTCCTAGAAAGCCTCCCCGCCTCAGCAGCCTGGATAAATGGGTGCTCTAGAATAGCCTTATTCTCCTCCGCCAACTCCCTCCTAAGCCACTCGATTATACTCCTACCCGAAGGACTCTCCAACAGCAGGCACCAGCCTCAAAACCAGAGAGGCTAGCCCATTTAAACTAGGCTCTAAGCTCGTAGGCTTAAAGGGTTGAGCAAGTCTTGTACATTAGCCCTAAAGCTAGAGTTAATGGTGTTAAGATAGTACCCCCATCATACATCTATGGAGAGACCGTTATCGGGCCTGGAACACTAGTGGATATGGCTACTCTAGGGTATCCATCAAGGAGGGGTGTTAGGAGCCTAGCTCGAGGAGGACATGATGAACTTGATAGGGTTAGTAGAGGTTGCGCTATAGGCTCAAACTGCGTAGTTAGGAGGGGAACCATAATCTACGAGGATGTTGTTATAGGTGATGAGGTTGAGATAGGCCATAACGTTATGGTTCGTGAAGGCTGTAGGATTGGTAGGAGATGCCTCATAGGTAGCTACACGATCCTAGACTCCCACGTATCGATAGGAGATGAGACTATAGTGCAGTCTGGAGTATACATACCCAGAGGCTGTAGGATAGGCTCAAGAGTCTTCATAGGCCCCTACACAGTATTTACGAATGACAGGTACCCTCCTAGTAGGAGGCTTAGAGGAGTTATCGTTGAGGATGAAGCCGTTATAGGTGCTAGAGCTGTACTATTACCCGGTATCAGAGTTGGCTACCGAGCTGTTGTAGCTGCAGGAGCAGTAGTCACTAAGGATGTTCCACCAGAAACTGTTGTTGCTGGAGTTCCAGCTAGACCCATAGCCTCTAGGAGTGTTTACGAGGAGCGTAAGAAGATTTGGGAGCAGGAGGCCTAAATCCTGTACTCAATGCCGTGCCTTGCGATATAGGTGTCACATAGCCTACCAACAAGGAGTGCTACTATAAGCCATACTATTGAGAGGACTGGTGTAAGTACTACTAGCTCCCATGAGGGTATGATGTTAGCGTTGTAGGCTGCTCTAGCAAGCTCAGCAACTAGTGTAGCTGGGTTAGCAAGGTATAGTTCTGGTGGACCACCAATACTTGGTGGGACTATTGTTCCAAGTGCTAGTAGCATCTGTATGAGGTTTGTCCACGCATCACTAATCCTTGTCGTAGTGTAGAAGTAGGCTATGATACTACCACAAACCATGTAGACTGGTATTGAAGCTAGCACAGCAGCTACCAACGCTAATGGGTTAGTAGGCACAATAACGTCTAATGGTAGCTTGAGGTAAGCACATACACCAATACCTGCTAGTAGGAATGTTGGTACGCCATGAGTTAGAGCCTCTATAGGTGCTCCAGCTAGCAAGTAGTGTACAACTCCAAGCCCATTCTCTCTAAAGAGGTCTGTAAGACCCTCATAGACATACCATCTAAGAAACTCTGTTGCAGCCCACATCCCAACACCTCCAACACTTAAAGCTAGTACTCCAGGTATGAAGGTTCGAAAGGCGTCAACAGGCTTCCCAGTGAGTAGTACAGCTGGAACAAATATTATGAGTAGCCATAACACGCTGTTAACGATAGCCATGATGTAGCTTACGAAGTGCATTCTAGCAAGCATAGCACCTATGATGAATAGGTGTAGTGTTCTACGAAGACTACTACCCACCTCTCCTCAACCTCCACTCACTACTCCTAGACAGTATGCTTGACACGGAGATGTAGATGGTGTAGAGGAAGGCTATGATAGCCATGTACGAGGCTAGCTCTGGGCTAGCACCAGTAAGTGATACTAGTTTAACAAGCTCACAAGCCTCTGGTACTGGTGATGCTAGTGCTATGACTCTTAGAACTAGTGGCACCATGCTTAAAGGAACGTAGATTCCTGAGCCAGCTAGTAGTGCTGGTACTAGAGTGTTTGGCACTATCCATGGCCTAGAGATCCTAGTGTAGAAGGCTACTACAACTCCTATTGCTAGAGCAAAGCCACCAAGAGCTATACCTGATAGTACTAGTCCTGGTAGAAGCATAGCGTATAGTATTAATCCTTTTAGAGGCTCAAGCACTATGGAGAGTACTGGTGCAAGGTATAGTGTTGATAGTATTGTTAGCGCTAGAGGTCTTACTAGCGCTACAGCTGTAAGATAGCTTCTAAGCCCTATGGCTTCAAGTATGGTGTCCATAACACCTACAAACTTAACCTCACCAGCAATGGCTTGTATAATGTCGTTAACTACTGCTGCTACTAGTGATAGTATTGCTGATAACGCAATACCATAGACTATTGCGTCGTGGAATGATACTTTGACGCCTAGTATACTGCTAAGCTTTTCTGAAACCATGCTAGTACCACTAATAGCTGCTGGAAGCAGTATAGCAGCCATAGTGAACACTAGCGGTGCAATCCATGCAACAATGTACTCGCCTATAAACCTTCTAAACCATATAAGCTCACGGTACGCAACAGCTCTTACAGCTGCTACAACCCCCACAACTATCACCCCTTAGCTATGACGGCTAGATAGGCATCCTCTAGTGATGGTTCAACAATGCTTAAGTCTCTTAGGCTTGCATTAAGCTTTTGAACAACCTCTAAGACTGCTTGCATGATGCTACCCCTACTACCTCTAACATATAGTGTTAGGCTTACACTATCACCAGACTCTATGGCTTCAAACTTTTCAACACTAACACTCTTCCTAAGCTCTTCAACAAACCTTTCACCTCTAACACCATGGAGGGTTAGAGCTACGCGATAGACTAGTCCAAGCCTCTCCTTAAGCTCTCTTGGTGAGCCACTTGCAACAACTCTACCCTTATTGATTATCGTGACCTCGTTTGATACGAGCTCTATCTCGTACATGTTGTGGCCAGTAACTAGTATCGTCTTCCCCATCCTAGCTAGCTCCTGAATAAGGCTTCTAACCATCCTAGCACTCTCAACGTCAAGGCCTAGTGTAGGCTCGTCAAGTAGGAGGACATCTGGATCCGATAACAGTGCTTTAGCTATAGCTAGTCTAGCCCTCATACCGAGGCTATAAGTGTAGTATGGCCTCCTAGATGCGCCCATAGCCTCCAACCCTACTAGCTCAAGAACCTCCTTGGCTCTCCTACGAGCATCAGTAAGCGAGTAGCCCTTCAATAGAGCGTAGAAGACTAGGTTCTCATACCCTGTAAGAGACATGTAGAAGCCTTTAGAAACGTCTAGCACAACACCTATATGCTCTCTAATCATCTTAGCCTCCCTAACAACATCATAGCCCATAACCCTAGCCTCACCAGCATCGGGTAGCAGTAGCGTAGCTAGTATCCTAACGGTCGTTGTTTTCCCAGCACCATTAGGTCCTAGTAGAGCGTGGACAGTACCCCTCCTAACACTAAAGCTGATGCCCCTAAGAGCCTCAACAACTCTACGCCTCCTAAACCCTTCGCGAACAATATAGCGTTTCCAGAGCCCTCTAACCTCAATACCATAGCTAGTCATAGTGCTAGCCACACTCCAGGCTAGGTTAGCCACTAGGTTCTCAACCCTCCCCTACACTTTAAAGGAGCGTTGTGGAGCCTCGTGTACAGTGCATCTGTATAGCTTAGACCACAGCTGGGGGAGTGTAGGCTTAGCTTTAGCCTAAAGCTCTTAGCCAGGCTAGTAGCCTATGATCACAGCGTGGGTGACTGTAATGGGTTTTAGGGAGAAGCTTAGAGACGCTGTACGCATGGTGGGATTCGAAGACGTCTACATGGTTCCTGGCTTCGCTAGAGTTGAGCCCTACCAGGTTGACCTCTCAACAAGATTCTCAAGGAATGTAAGCCTATCAATACCGATATCCTCATCCCCCATGGACACTGTATCTGAGTGGGAGATGGCTGTAGCACTAGCACTCCACGGGGGGATAGGCGTTATACACAGGAATATGAGTGTTGAGGAGCAGGTTGAGGCTGTTAGGAGAGTTAAACAGCACCCACCGGTAAGGCTTAGGAGCTTCTACGTACTCCCAGACGAGCCCTGCTCAAGAGTCTACGAGATGCTCAAAAGCACTGGTGTGCGTCAAGCACCACTCATAGACTATACTGGCGTGTTTAGAGGCTACGTACGCTTATCAGAACTCGTTGAGTGTAGTAAGAGTAGCCCAGCAAAGCCAGTAGCAGAGATAGCATCTAGCCAGGGTAGGGGCTTTAGCATACAGGAGCTAGAGGAGGCTAGAAGAATCATCATTGAAGGGGTTATGGATTGCGTAGCTATAGTCTCTAGTGAGGGACGCCTACTAGGGACACTATGCCTAGAGGAAGCTCTTGAGGAATACACACCAGTCCTAGACGATAATGGTAGGCTTCGCGTCGCAGCAGCCATATCCCCCTTCGACGAGAAGCGTGCACTAGCACTAGACGATGCTGGCGTAGATGTACTAGTCTCAGATGTAGCTCACTTCCATAACAGGAACGTATTGTCAGCAGCATCAAAGCTCTCTAAGAGCGTTTCAGCAGATTTCATAGCAGGTAACATAGCAACCTACGAGGCTGCAGTAGACACTCTAGCTAGAGTCGAGAAGGTTGATGGACTGAGAGTAGGGCTTGGAGGAGGAACAATATGTAGTACACCAATGGTTGCAGGAGCCTACGTCCCAACACTCTGGGCTGTAGCCTCTGTTAGAGATGCACTAGAAGAGTATGGTGCTTCAGACACACCAGTAATAGCTGATGGAGGTATAAGAACACCAGCAGATGGAGTTAAAGCACTAGCAGCTGGAGCATGGTGTCTAATGCTAGGCTACGCTCTAGCAGGAACCGATGAGGCACCAGCACCACTAGTAAGGATTGGTGATCGAGCATACAAACCCTACCGTGGCATGGCGAGCCCTGGAGCCATGGAGAGGAGGCTTGCTGTCGACCGCTACGCTAGGACTGCCAAGAAGGTTGCAGAGGGTGTTGAAGGCCTAGTACCGTACCGTGGCTCTGTAGTCAGGGTTCTAGAGGAGTGGGTTGAAGCGCTTAAAGCAGGCTTAGGATACGCTGGTGCTTCAAGCATTAGAGAGCTGTGGGAGAAAGCTAAGTTCGGGCAAGCTAGGAGAAAAACATTTGAGGGGCTAGTACTCCAGCAGCCCTAAGAAGCTACCTCCTAGGCTTATAGAGTGGGCATACACCACAGAATACTTCAAACCCTCTAACAGCTATCCTTAGGGCACCATCCTTCTCAACAACACGTCCAGGGAGTATCGTCTTATCCCTAACCCTCCACGCATAGCATACTCCATCAACATTATGTATGCATGTAGAGCACTTCCATGCACCAACACACCTTATGGCTGCGATAAGCTCTTCAAACCCACTAACAGTCCTCTCTAAACCCTCAAGCCTCTTAGCAAACTCTACAACCCTACCCTCAACCTCTCCAAGCCTTCTCTCAAACCCTCCAAGCTCGACAGTAGGCTCTATGACTGATTCAACACGCTCATGCTCACCCTCACGCTCCTCCACACTAGGGTTAACAGCCTCTAAAGCCATAACCTACACCCCTAGATTCCAGCTTCTACCATAGCGTGTCTACTCCTTGAGTAAGAGGATAAGCGAGATGACACGGTATTACTAGATCTCATAGGCGTGGAGCAATATAATGAACCCCTAAACCATGGTAAGACTACCTTATAAGCTAGTCTACAACATGACTAACAGAATAATGGATGAGGAGCCGCCATCTAGCTTAGCACTAGTGCTGAAACCCTGGGGAGCACCGACACCAGCTACCTAGCTGTTTAATGGCTTGTTAAACCCCTCTAAGACTACACCAATACTCTCTATGCACTCTAAGTACTCTCTCAATAAACCTCTTCATCCTAGCACTAACATCTCTTGGTGATCTCACTGGCTCCTCTAAGACACTAGGATCTCTACCCACTAGCCCCTCCAATAGTACCTTAAGGCACCTAGTAAGCGACCACTCCTCATACCCTCCCTCAAGAACTACTAGGATCCTCCTAGCCCTCCTAACGGCTACTGAAACCCTATAGTAGGTTGTAGTAGTGGCTTTGAGATCCGAGATCTCATCCCTCCAGTGAGCATCACTCCCATAGGCTACTACTAGAAGGTCTGGATCATACTCCTCGATTACTGGCTCAACAATAGTTGTTAGTGCAGCTTCATACTCGTCATCACTAGCTCCAACTGGTAGCGGTATGTTTATGGTATAGCCCCTCCCCTCACCTCTCCCAAACTCTTCTGGAAACCCCCTGTAGGGGAATATGGTTCGTGGGTCCTGGTGTAGGCTTATATAGAGGACTCTAGGGTCACCATAGAATGCTTCAGCGAGTCCATCACCATAATGCGCGTCGATATCGAGGATAGCTATCCTCCCCCAGTAGTCTAGTACACTACTTAGAGCTGCAGCTAGACAGCCTGCAAGACAGAAGCCCCTAGGCTCACGATAAGCATGGTGGCTAGGAGGCCTAGTAGCTGCTACAACTACCCTAAAACCATTCCTAAGCATCTTGAGAGCCTCAAGCAGTGTAGCCGTAGAGGCTAAGACAGTATGGAAGCTTGATGGAGTAACATAGGTATCGCCATCGTCAAGGTACCTAGGGCTAAGCCTACAAAGCCTCCTAAGCCACTCCAAGTAGCTACGCCCATGAAACTCCTCTAAGACCCTAAGCGCCTCCACTACACCACCACTACTAGGACTATAGACTCTAACATCAACCCAGCTTAGTGTGGACAGGTAGTCTAGAAGCCATCGTAGTCTCCACGGGCCTTCTGGATGGCTAGGTTCAGGTGGGTGGTGAAGCTTCATACACAAGCTGCAAAAGAGTATAATGGGCCTAGCAGCATACAATAATAACCTACACCCCTTAAGGGTGAAGAGCAGCTAACTAGCCTTACTCGTGCGTGGCGGTAAAGGTGGTGGATTAGTTATTAGGCGGAGTATCCTAGACCTATAGAAGTCTGGTGTAAACTCTCTAGTTCCAAGCCCCTCACAGTTTGTTGTAATCCATACACGAGCTTCTACACCACACCTCTCAGCAAGAGTTATCACAGCCCAGTTAATACACTCTGCATACTCTTCAACACTACGAGGGAGAGCTCCACAAGCTTCAATCAACCCCATCAACGTGTTATACTCTATAGTGCTCTCAGCACCAATAAGCCTAACAGTTATGACTATGTCGGCTACACACTTAGCATTCGTAGTCTTCTCCCTAAACTCCCTCCTATCCTTATAGGTCACTACCGCGAGAGCAGGCTCCTGTAGAGATATGCAGGGCTCAGTCTCCTCTTCCTCCTCCACACTAGTACACCGCATAGCAGTCTCTACTAGGTGGAAGCTAGAAAACCCTTCTACCACAACACAGCCAGTAGCATGTAAGCAACATAGTTAAGGAGGTAGTTGCATAGAAGAGGAGGAGTATAGGGCCATGAACACTAAAAGCTAGGTTATAGAGGCGTAGAGAGCTAGGAGAGAAAAACTAGTTTGGTTTAGGCTGTTGGTGGTAGCTCTCCACGCTCTTCAAGCTTCCTAAGAGTTGTAGCTATCTCGTGTAGTAGCTCTGCTGGAGAGCTAAACTCGTTCTTCTCAACCTCGTCAAGTATCTTGGTTATGGGTACTCCAGCCCAGCTTAGCCCTTCAAGTCTCGACTTAATAGCATCCTTAGTTGCTGGGAACTGTACACCCTTAATCCTCTTTAAGACTTCAACAGCCCAGTTGATACCCTTCCTAGCTGTTACTGGTAGCTCTCCACGCTCCTCAAGCTTCTTTATAGCCTCTGAGAGCTCATGTAATAGTTCTGCAGGTGATCCAAACTCGTTCTTCTCGATCTCATCAAGTATCTTTGATGCTGGTAAGCCATAGTAGTAGAAGTCCTTAAGCCTCTCCTTAAGCTTGTCCTTGGTTACTGGGAATTCTAGGCCCTTAATCCTCTTCAAAACCTCTACAGCCCAGTTAATACCCTTCCTAGGCATAGTCTCCACCTCAAAGACCCCACTTACTCTAGACCATGTATATAGTGTCCTAGCCACGCCTTATACGCGTAACGCGTGGCGCTTAACTGTGAGAGGGTGTATAAAGGGGGACTACCCTCCCATTATAGGGGGCTCCTCCCCATACTATGATAGCTTGTCAGCAAGGGCCCAGATACTCTTCATCCCCTAAACGGTCTCGTGACGGGTAGCTCATCACTCCTCCTCCACAATGAAGCCAACGTGTATGAATGTCTGTGTTAGCCTTCTAACCAGCTCTAGACAATCCTTCATCTCTAGCCCCTTAAGCTTAATCCTTATCCGGTAAGCCCCCTCCCTCACTAGCCTAGAAACCCTCATAACAGTCTTCTCTACATCCTCTGGGCTACAAGAGTCTACAGCTACTACAGCGTGGTGCTCTAGTATCCTCCTAGCAGTTGTCAAGAGTTTTCTCCACCCGCCTAACTAGCTTGTAGAACAGGGCTAAATTAGTGGTTAGCCTCCGCTACCCTCTTAGCTCCAGCTCAACCCACTACCTAGACTTGGAGGTATAGCCTCCCCTCCACCCCCTGGTAGGGGTGGTTTCTTGGCTAACATAGGCCCTGAATGCCGTGAGCTACTTGAGTGCATAGAATACCGTAGTGCTAGTGAGCTCCTAGAGGAGGTGCCAGAGGTTGAGAACCTAGCTAAGCTTCTTAGCCTGCTTGCTAGCCCCACGAGGCTTAAGATCCTAGCGCTCCTAGCAAGGTATGATAAGCCACTACCATTATGCATTATTGCAGCCATACTATCAAAGACTCCTCAGCAACTAGCATACCATTTAAGGGAGCTTAGAAGAGCTGGAGTTGTTCGTGAAGAGAGGAGGGGGAGGTTCGCCTTCTATAGAGCTGATAGAGAGAAGCTTAAAACGCTAGTAGCATCACTAAATAGGCTTCTTCAAGCTGAAGCCTAGCATGTCGGCAAACATACACCTAGTAGTCCTAGCATTCCTCCTCCTAGCATGACTGTAGAGTATGCCTCCAATCCTCTGCCCTGCAAAGTATGCTAGGATGAAGCAGACTAGTAGTGGTAGACTCTGAGGACTTAAACTAACACCAACAGCAGCTCTTAAGGGAGCTATAAAAGCTACTGGTGCGTGCACAGCTAGTATCCACTCAAGCCTCCTACAATGCTCACTACTATAGGCTCTCCAGTACCCAAAGGGCATGTTAATAACAACTGTAGCAGCTAGAGCTAAGACCAGTAGTAGTGGGTTCACTAGAGCCTAGCACCCCTCATGAAGCTTTTGAGCCCTTAGGCACACCCCACCTAGTGGACCTCCTCTAAAGCATTTTGTTAGCATCAACTAGAACCACATTAATCATGTTGAACAGTATCACTATGCTGTAATAGGGTTTAAGCATAGGCTTTGAATAGACTAAGTCTTACAGGTAACACTGTAATGCTCTAAGACTGGAGCTGTAGAGTTGGCTAGAGTTGAGAAGCTAAGGAGAACCCTAAACCAGGTACTCACTAGGTTTAATGGGGATGGTGGTGCAAGACTACTAGTAGAGAAACTCCTAGACTATAACGCTAAGAGCCCACAGGGAGTACTCCACACAGTAATACAGCTCCTCGTAGCAGTAAAACTCCTTGAGAAAGGCTACAGAGTTGAGGTAGAATACAAGCTACCACAAAACCTAGTATGCGATATCTACGCGTGGAAAGGCACTCACACACTCATAGTGGAGGTGGAGACAGGATACACACCACCAGCCTACGCTACAACACCAAGATCCTACCTTAGAGCTAGAATAGCACTCAAAGCACTCAAATACTACAGGTACGCAGACAAACTAGTGCTAGCAGTACCAGAACACTACAACCCACCAATACCACACCAACTAGTCGAGCCACCAGAGAGGAGAGACGTAACCAGACTAGAGGAGCTAATCAACGAAGTAAGAAAATACAATCCAAACACGAAGACAACCATCAACGACGCGTTAAAAGCAAGAATACACGCACTAATGATAGTAGATGTCGACAACTGCAGAATACGTATAAGAAAACCCAAGACACCAAAACCCTAAACCCTTAAAAGTAACACAGTAAGCACACTATACAATTGGCCCTGGACCCAGCCAACCCATCCGAAAGAGCCCCAAACCCCCAGGAGGGCTCAGGAGACCCAAACCCCCAAACCCTAGGGGGATCCAACCCCCAAAGGGAGAGGCAACCTCGAGGGGCTAAAACCCCTCGAGGACCTCTCCCAACGGGGGCTGGGTCCTCCTAGGGATGGGGGCTAGGGTCTCCACCCTCCCGGGGGCTAGGGGCTCAAGTAGGATGGGTTGGCTGGGTCCAGGGCCGCCTCCTTCTAGGCTCGTTATCTTGATGTGGGTGTATTCTTCTTTATCTCTCTCTGGTTAACTTGTTTCTGGGGTGTATGTGTCTTGTATCTTCCTGGATGGGTTTTGGCTAGGATTATTGCTGGTGTTGATGATGTTCAGATTCAGCCTGCTGGTGTTGATTTGAGGGTTGCTGAGGTGTATAGGTTTCTTGGTGCTGGTTTTCTTGGTGATAGTGATCGTGTACTTCCTAGGTATGTGAGGGTTGAGGCTAGGGATGGTGTTTGGTCTCTTGGTCCTGGTGCTTACCGTATTGTGTTTCGTGAGGTTGTTAGTGTTCCTAAGGATTGTGTTGGGTTCTGCTACCCTAGGAGTAGCTTGTTGAGGATGGGTGCTACAGTGTTGTGTGCTGTTTGGGATCCTGGATACTATGGTAGGGGTTCTGCACTACTAGTAGTCTTTAATGAGCATGGTTTAAGGCTTGCTGTAGGTGCTAGGGTTGCTCAGCTAGTGTATGCTAGAGTGTATCCTAGCCCTGATAGAACCTATCGTGGCACCTATCTTGGTGAGGGTGTTGGGGAGAGTGAAGTATAGGTTGTGGGGTGATGGTACTCGTCTACTACGCTTACTTTCTAGGCTTCTTGGCTTAGGCTATGTTGATGAGGACTCCCTATACCTTGCTGTTAGTGTCGGGGGCTCATCTCGTAGTGCTAGAATATGGTGTTTACCACGAGTGTTTATTGATGCTGTAGGCTTTAAACCAACATATGTTGTTGAGATACCTTGCAGTATTCTACCCATGGAGTGTAGTAGGCTTATTGAGCTCCTAGTACACGAGCTAGCTCATATATCTCAGAGTGGTGGGTTAACACCTCACATACCACGCTTCTACCATAGGCTTAAAACTCTAATGGATAGAGTTGAGAGCCTAGACTCCCGTGATAGGAGTAGACTGTGTAGTCTCGCTAGAAGCCCTCCATGCTAGCCTCCAAGAACTCTTAGAACAATCCTAGCATACACCTCCCCTACTAGGCGTAGACTCTTATCCTCAATGTACTCGTTGGGTACGTGTGCTTGCTCTGGGTCTCCAGGACCGTAGGTTACCGCTTCAATACCCTTCTTCTGGTAGTATCTTGTATCAAGTCCTCCAGCACATATGACTGGGCTAGGCTTATAGCCTAGCGTCTTCTCAGCCTCCTCAACAAGCATTTTGACGAGGCTGCTCTCTGGGCTCGTGTAGGCTGCTTCTCCAACAGCTAGAACCTCAACATCAACACTAGCCCCTATCTCTGATGCCACAGCTTCTATGAATCCTTTAAGCTCGTCCACAACACTCCAAACATCCTCTTCTGGTATCGTTCTACGGTCAATGGTGAAGGAGAAGTAGCCTGGTATGATATTCACCTTGCCTCCACCACCCTCAACCTCCCCGCCAAGACATATTGTTGGTCTAGCTTCACGAGGATCCTCGTATGGTAGCTTGCTCCTCCTAGATGAAACCATCTCCCTGTACACTGTAGCTAGCTTGTAAGCTATGTAGGCTGCATCCTCGAAGGCGTTTCTCCCAAGCCAGGGTGTGCTAGCATGTGCTTGCCTACCCTTAACCTTAACTTTAACCCATACGTTACCCTTATTACCTATCCAGATCCTCTTAGGGCCAGTAGGCTCAGCTACTATAGCGT
>CAZTPV010000210.1:0-5968 GCA_964615085.1 uncultured Desulfurococcales archaeon | reverse complement strand
AGCTGCGAAATAAAGTTTCACCTTTTTAACGAATATTGATCAAGATAGTTTTTATCAGTGTCTAATTAGTTAATTAATTTCGTTTTTTTTTTTTTTTTTTGCATCACTGAATCATTTAATATAATACATGATTTGTTTTATATATTGCATAACATGGCATATTTATACTTCCCCTCCTCGAATACTGTGTATGAGGCCAGCCAAACCCCGATATTAATATTCGGGGTCACTGGCTGGCCGAGTGTGACTGGCTATGACCGCTCATAGGTTGGTGAAGGAGATGGAGCAAGTCGATATGGGTTGGAGAAGCCTTGAAAAGCTAAACCATGTCATGCAAGCAGTAATGATAGGCTACCAGGTAGCGCTATACCGTGCTCTTGGGGAGAAGGGTATGAAGGCTATGAGCCAACTCCTTTTAACCGAGGTTGGCGACCTCATTGCAGACGTGTTTGAGAGGTTTGCTGGTGAGAGAGAGTACTCCCACCACATTGAGGATATTGAGGAGCTTGTTAAGGAGCAGCTTGAGCACCTAGGGATAGCTAGGGATGTGCGTGTCGAGGAGCTTGAGAAGAGGGTCAAGTATGGCCAGGAGCTGAGGAGGTTCAGGAAAGAAGTATATGACAGCGTCTTTACACCAGTACACCGACTGCTTGTTGAGAGAGGCCTTAAAGAGTACCCTCTAAGCCCTGAAGCACTACTAGTAGCGGCGATCATAAGGCGTGCTTTAAGGAGTGTTGATGAGCGTGCTAGAGTGAAGGTTGATGTCAAGCTACCACAATCCCCACGTGAGCCACTAACAATCCTTGTTGAGGAGATAACGAGGCTACACTAGAGGCTTGATGGGAGTCGGGGATGGTGGGGGTGGAGAGTGCTGAGCAGCGATGCTAGTGGGCTTACAGCTCAACACCATGTTGTTAGGTTTATGGCTGAGCTTAAGAGGAGGGGTTTGAGGGTTACTAGTCAGAGGATTGGTGTTGCTAGGATAGTACTGCATGAGGTTTGTAGGGGTGGTCATCCAAGCTTCAACCACGTTATGAACTTGGCTAAGAGGGTTATGCCTAGCATCTCCGGCTCAACAGTATACAATACGTTAAGGCTACTAGAAGCTCTAGGCTTCATACAGAGCTTTAGCCTTAACGGTGAAACAGTCTACGATAAGCCAGAGCCACACGTAAACATAGCGTGTACTCGTAGTGGCCGCATCATAGATGCTCCAAGCAGCCTCGTTGACTACGCTCGTAGAGAGCTTAGAGTAAAGGTGAGAAACATCGTAGTCTACGCAGACTGCTAGGTGATAGGGCACACCCCTTTTACGCCTAGCACCATCCCCCTACAATATGGTTTTACGGGGTCTTATGGGTGTCAGATGCCTAGATTCTGGCTGGTGCGACTACACTAGAGCTCATGAAGAGGTTAGGAGGTCTCTTGAGGAGACTATTGACAGGTTCATGTCTGGTGATAGTGTTAGGCTACCAGTAGTTGTTGCTCCCTACGGCTCTGGTAAGACTAGCCTACTTAAACACCTTGAATGGTACTGTCGCCGTAAAGGCTATAGTGTACTATTAGTGGAGCTTAGCGAGCTTGTAGACTACCTAGTGTCTAGGTATGGTAGTATCCACGAGTCTAAGCTTCCACGTGTAGTCGAGGAGTTCTTCTACACTAGGCTTAGAGCTCGTGGCCGTGGAGTACTCCTCGTGGATGAGGTTGAGGAGGCTTACGACATACTATCCGGGGTTGTTGAGCACGAGACTACTCCTCTAAGAGGACTTGCTGATGCAGTCTATAGGGGCGCTATGAACGTCCTACCAGTACTAGCTTTCGGCCCCTCATCAACGTTTAAAGAGGCTATGTTTGGCCCTGCTGCATGGCGTTCTAGGATCTATAGCATACCACTAGTGTCAGCTTCCACAATCGTGTTGTGGGTTAATGGTTTAGGCGACATGGTTACAGCTAAGCTAGTAGCTAACATGGTTTGGTGGGCGTCTAGGGGTAGGCCTGGCTGGGCTAGAATGGTTCTAGACTATATTGTGCCGAGAGCTAGAAGCCTCCTAGAAGACTCTACTAGTGTTAGTGAACTCTTATCTGCTGAGCCCCTATCTGGTGAGATAACTGATGGTGTACCAGTTGTTGATCGTACAGGTTTAAGTGAGGTTTTAAGCAGTCTAGGTGATAGGCTTTCAAAACTACTAGTTCTCGTCGGCCCAACACCCCTTAAGCTTGTCGGCGTTGATCTAGGTGAAGTAGACTCAACTAGTGTTGTTACTGGTAGGCTTGCCTATAGGCTTACAGACGTTCTTGCTGAGGCTTCAAGGTGGCTTAGGAGGTATGCTAGGAGTAGTGGAGCTAGCCCTACAAGTGTTGAGCACGCCTTAGAGGCTTTAAGGCTCGTACTAGATGCCTACAGTGTTAACGGTCTTGTACCATCATCACAACTACTACTCTCAGAGCTTATTGAAGTTGCATCAACCCTAGCTGGTGAAGTCTACGTTGATGACCCTAACGCGTCTATGCTACTTGAAAAGCTCTCACCAGACATGATTGCATGCGATGCTCTAAACATTGGATGGACCTACATAGCTATACGTCCACGAGTACTACAACTAGTCTACCCATTCTCATCGACAACGCCTCTAGATGGGTGTGCTGCTAAAGCTGGTTTCACTAGGGTAGTTGAGGCTGTGGAGGCTCTAACACCTGAAGAGATTCTAGCGGCTTCAAAGACTATTGTTGACGAGCTAGGGTTGTCTAGGAGGGTTAAGGGTGTACCTATAGTCTTCACCCCCTACCACCTAGCACAGCAAGTTGTAGAACATGTTAGTGGGGGTGTACTAGTGCTAGCATCTCCTAAGCCTAATGCTGGTAGAGTACCACTGCTAGTTAAGGCTATGAGTGAGATTGGTATGCTAGCTCTAGTAGAAGCTACTGGTAGGATTGGAGCCTACATCTACAGCCTCTTGTTCAACGCTATTGCTGGTAGGCAGTGTTTTAGCGAAGCTAGTAGGAGGAGCCTAGTATACTCTGAGATAACTAGGAGTATGATACTAGAGGCTTTACCCCAAGCCTCAAGAGCTAAGGAGTTTGAGAAACTCGTATCAACGTTGAAGATCAGCGTTAGAGACGTACTCTGCAGCTATGCTACTAGAGACCCTAGAGTATGGCTTAAACACATTGTTGATGGTTTATGCAGGGTTTCTGAAGCCTATGGTGTACTTGCATCATCGTGCACTAAGGCTAGGAGCATACTAGAACAGCTACCAAGAGTTGATACTCCTCCTGAACAGCTAGAGTGTGGTAGTGTTGAAGCTCCTGCTACGGGTATTCGATTAGATCTAAGCTACTGTAGTGGCTTGGGAGAGTGGTGTAACACTCTACTCTCATCATTAGCTAGGATTGCTAGGAGGCTAGGAGAGCCTAAAACACCACTAGAAGGAGCTATTTCAAGAATAATACTTGACGAGTTATCCGTGGAGTCTAGGAGCTTAATGGAGAGGCTTAATACTGTGAGGAAGCTCTTAGAGACTGTGAAGTTGAAGCTCGTAGAGCTTAGGGATCTCGGGCTCATGTATGCTAGAGAATTGTTGGAGGATGTTGAAAGCCTAGTATCATCGCCTAGAAGGCTAGATGACTTAGTGGATAAGCTAGCACAACTAGTACCACTTGTTGAGGAGGCTTATAGGCATGCTAGTAGGCTTGTAGCTGCACGTAGGGAGCGTGAGAGAATAGTTGTTGAGGCTATTAAGCTGCTTAAAGCCTTAAACTAGGTGTTGGAGGTGTATGATTCTATGGTAGACGTTATCGAGAAGGCTAGGATGCTCGTAGAGGAGGCTAAGAAGGCTACTAGTGGAGTCCAACTAGATGATGCTAGGAGGCTACTTAGCGTAGCTAAGAGCATATCAATACTATGGAGCTTAGCTCCACGAGAGGCTAAGGCTAGAGCTAAAAGCCTTATCGAGGAGTCTATAACGCTTCTAGAAGCTGGTAGCCTAGCACTAGAGTCTTTAAACAAAGCTTGTACACTCCTATCACACTCCATAGCAAGTATCGTAGTGGGCTTGAACGTTAGTGGAGACTATTGCCCAGACCCTACAGAGGCTAGAGTGCTCGTAGAAGCTGTTAAAGCACTAGCACCAGTACCATGGCTTGTAAAACCGCTACTGGGAGCTGGAGCTAGTAGTGTAGAGGAAGTGTACAGTAATGCTTTAAGGCTAGCAAGAGTGTGGAGTACGCTTGTTGAGACTGTAGAGGTTCTTGGGAGAGCATTATCAGGTCTCGCTAGACACGGTCTTGAAGCTAGAAAGGTGCTATCTCTAATCGAGTCTAAGAGAGCTGAAACACTTGACGACTTTATCAGCTGGCTTAGAAGCCTTGCTAGAGGGCTCATGGAGTCATCAACGCTACTAGACTCGGTGGCTAAGGCCATCGACAAAGCATCAGCATTAGCCTCAGGCAACCATAGGACTGTAGCAGTGAGAGTACTAGAGGTACTTGTAGGACGCCTCATAGAGGTTGAAGCTAGGAGCATAACATTACTATCACTAGGCCAGTGTGATAGAGCTATCACAGAGCTCCACAAGGCTCTAAGTATGTTGAGAGAATTTGAGAGTAGGGTGTCTAAGCTGGCCTTAAAACTAGGTGTTAGAGTTGAAGACCCCTATAAGGCTCTTGTAGAAGTATCATCAAAGCTTACAAGCCTAAGTCCTGGAGCTAGAGAAGTCATGACAAGACTACTACTTGACGGTAGCCTCGACATAGCATCTCTCGGAAGCCTTGCAAGTGACGCTATTAAGCTATGCTCTGAGAAGCTAGCATCATGCATCATAAGCCTCTAGTCACTCCACCTTATAAGGAAGACTACTAGAAGCCCTTCAGGACTAAAACCAACACGTGTGTGAGCAAGCTCTAATCGGACTCTAAGCCTTGCAGCAAGCCTCTCCTCAGCCTCAATAAGCCTCCAAGCAGATATGGTAGCACCCTCAACACGAGGCTTAAGTAGAGCGGTAATGCGTAGAGAGTTCCTACCAAGCCTCTCAACACTAACTCTCGCGACTCTATAGTTTGGGTCGAGTACTGACAACACTTCATGCACCATACCCTTAACAGGATCCTCTAGAGCCCCAAAAGCCCTTCTCACCCTCTCCTCAAGAGACAAGAGGGCTCCAACCTCCCCTCACAACCCTCTATAGTGTTTTCCAAGCCTCCACTCCTAAGAAAACCAACTATCCTAGCCAGGCTATAAGAGGTCATGACTACACCTAAAACCAGCTTCCCCTTCTCCCTATTTTACCCCCCGAAAGAACCCAGGATTAACTCACGCATGAAGAGACTTAATATACCCCACTTATAAGGGGTACCCCTCATACCCCATGACCCTCTTGTTGTTAGGGTATATAAGGGGGTGTTTACATATAGGTAAAGTATTACTGGGCAGGAGCAAGTAGGGTATAGGGTGAGCCTATATGCGAAGAGGTATTGTGGGTATAGAGGCAGCTATTGTGCTAATCGCATTCGTGCTAGTAGCAAGCGCACTAGCGTTTGTAGCAATCAACATGGGTATGTTCGCTGCACAGAAGAGTAAGGAAGTAATGTCAAAAGCCTATGAGGCATCAACAAAGGCTCTAGAGGTAGCAGGAGACGCAATCGCAAAAGTAGACACTACAAGCCAGAAGGTTGTAGCAGTCTACATCCCAATTAAGCTAGTAGCAGGTGCAGCACCAGTAGACCTAAGTAAAACCGTAGTATCGGTGCTACTACAGGACGCTTCAAGTGGTCAGAGCTGGGCTCTAGCACAGGCAATACCTTCAACACCAACCTATGGGCTTGTAACAGACCTCTCAGCCATAAAGAACAGTAATAAAGCTGACTGGTACTTTGCTGGAAGCAGCTATGTCGGCCTTAAGAACCTACTAGACCCAGGAGAAGTAGCAATACTATTCATCAACGTAACGAGCATCGTGGGTACGCCAAACCT
>CAZTPV010000209.1:0-5343 GCA_964615085.1 uncultured Desulfurococcales archaeon | reverse complement strand
TAGGGAGATTAAAACGCAAACATAATGCTATACTATTATCCCCTACGGACAATAATATCAGGGTATATTCCAGCATCATATTTTTCAACCTCCCTATAACTTTTATCAAGCTTTACATAGCCAAACTCAATTATGGGAGTTCTTGCGCTAAGATTCTCCTCAAACATTCTAGAACACTTTAACGTTAGTCTATCCTTATCAACATCTATCGAATCTATGATGCAAAGCGTATCATAGCCATTTTGGCCTCTCCTCCTTAATGCTGCAATGACACCAGCTATTCGCTGCTTATAACCTTTAACGTGTTTTAGAGCTTCAATATCGACGTTGACGATACTAGTCTCAGAGATCCTAAACGTAACCACTTTACCGCTACTAAACAAATTATAGTATTGTCTCTCTCTGTATAATCGTCGCTCATACACGCTACGCTTCTTAATAGTTTTTGGCACTGGTAGTAAGTATATATTGTCGGTAATGTGTCTAAACATTCTAGAAGGTATATCTCCAAGTACGATGATCGTGTCGGCCTCTATAGCTTCCGCTATAGCAAGTTTATACATTAGTCCTTTACCCTTAACATAGCCATCGGTATCAATAATCAGATCATTATACTCTTTAGACACTAGATGTACTGTATGGATTATTTTATGTAATACCCTTTCAGCTGAGACGTGACCGATAAACCATACTCTGCAGGGTGATTTATCCTGCATGGATAGTGTTGGCTTGCCTCGATACTCGGCTAAGGACATGGCGCAAGGTGTGCCTAGCTCGTTTTGGCCTATGTCAGCTTCAAGTATAGGCTTCTCTAACATGTTATAAAGCCATGTAGCAAGTGTTGTCTTTCCAGTATCGATTCCTCCTAAAACTAATATTCTTCTGGGACTAGTTGACTTAACTTGTTTAGTTACCTTCATCCATTCATTAATATAAGATGTTAGTGATTCGTCACAGTATATGCTTGTAGAGGTTCTAGCTCCTCCAACCAGTTCTAGCCTAGTAGCTTCTACAGCGTAAAATGCAGCTCCTCTTTCTGACCTAACAAGCACGTCATCCCCCTCACCAATAAAGTAGCCCGTTGCTAGGAGCATACCTTCCTTAACATAGAGCTTTGCTGGACCATAGACAACCAGGAGGCAATTTCTGTTAACCTTAACCTCCATGCTATACACCATCACCATTCATATACTCTCAGTAAGGGTGGTTGAAATTAAGGTTTTTACGTTGCTTACCCTCTAAGGGAAAGAATGGTGGAATCTGTGCAGAGAAGAATAGCTAGGAAAGAAGAGCTAACAGTTCAAAAATATAAAATAACCCTGTTTTACGATGACAATGATAAGTTGATTGGAGCTTTAATAGAAACTCCACGTACGCTCAGGAGAATATACATTGCCTTAGATGAGAATGTTAAGGTAAAGCTTCCTAAATCAGTTAAGAAGGTTCTCTTGAAATACGGTTTCAAAATATCATGAAGTTTTGTCTACTAATAGGAGTAGTAATCTTCGTTATCGTAGATATCTTCGTCCCCTCCCTTGAATCTCCGCTTAAAACTCCATACAATAGTATTGAGTAGTCCTTTAGCTGAAGGGCGTCCAGGAACAGGTATTGTATTTCCCCTACGGATAGCTTCCAATACACCTTCAATACTATAATCGTCTACCTCTATTATGGTGTAAGCAGAACCTATTGCAGCAGCTACATGTGCATCGCTTGAAGCTAAACCTGGTAAACCTAGCTCCTTTGCTGCCAATTTGGCTCTATGGTTAGCCCAAGGGTCGGAGTAAGCATTGAAAATCTCGATAGCATCCCATTCACCTTTGTAAACCAGTTCACCTATTCCATGCCTTCTAATATCGAAAGGATGTGCTGGTACAACTACACATGAATTATCATGTGCATAGTCTAGGAGTTCGAGTGCCCTCTTCGGTATCCTGTCAAGAGGCTCTTCACAATAAACCAGTATATCTCCTTCTAAAGTTCTTACTTCAATACCTATTATGACGAGTACATCATAACTGGCTGCAAGCTTACTAGCTTTAATACTTCCTGCGAAAGTATCGTGATCCGTAATACTTATCACGTTTAAACCCTTCTGTGTAGACCATAAAAGTATTTCTTGAGGTGATGGTTCACCATCGCTATAAGTGCTATGGATATGTAGGTCAGCTTTTAGCCTCATAAGGACCACTCTTTCCTAAGCTATTTAGTTCTAACTGCATAGGAGCATATTTTCTTGTAGGGGCAGTACTTGCATTCCCAACCATACCTGGGATGAACTAGATCATAGACAGTTTCGCTTAGTAACCTCTTTATATCTATATCGGCTTTCTCTACCTCAAACTCGGCGACTCTATCTGGGGTTATATATACTATTAGTCCTTTATGAGCTCTTGTAAGTTTCATGTATGCTTTGACTTGCATAACATGATGTTCTAGTGGCGCATTTTCTGGCAGCGTTTTTGCGGTTTTTATTTCAACTATCTCTACGATGTTTCCTTTATCATCTACTCTAACCAGGTCAATTCTGCCTTTTATAGTATATTCTTCACTCTTAATCCTAATAGTGGTCTCAATAGGGTATTCGGCTCTCCACTTCTCATCGCTAGTTAGTAAAGCCTCTAGTCCTCTATGAACGAGTAATCCTAAAAGAAGTGGCGGTTCAAAGCTAAAATGTAGTAAGGGGTATTGGATTCTTAGTTGTCGTTTATGACTACAAACTACTAGATCAGTAACGTAAACTACGTGAGGGTCTCTCATCTCTTCAATACGTTTATTATAGTCTTCGACGACCATATCGTAAAGCCTCTTAATGATTGTCAAGGTCTCCCTCCCTAGTAAGGATAATGGCTTAGCTTACAACTTAGTACAACTTATCTATCAGTTTGATCAACTCGTAAAATGATTGAATCTTTTTTCGGAGAAGCCTAAGAGGTTTAGCAAGATTATAGCATCCTTCCCCTCTCTCTATAAGTCCTCTCTCTCTAAGTTTTCTTAATACGAGGTCTGGTTTCTGTATATGATGGTGATAATATAGATCTCTTTCAGCTAGTATTTCACCTACAGAGATGTTTTCGTAGATGTATCTCAATGCAAGATACTCCTCACGACTAAGCTCTCTCAGTATCTTTTTTATCCTTCTTAGTTCTCTTACCTCCTCCTCTGAGAGTTTCATGACCCTCATACTCCCTTAGTAACATTATTAAGGCTCGTCTAAGAGCTTCACTCCTAGTACCAAAAATACCTTGAGATACAAGATCATCTAGTCTCTCAGCTAGCTCAGAGGGTACCTTGAAGGTTAATATCACTGTGCGTGGCACTGAGGACACCCCTCTTGGGGAGCTAGCTATCTTTGGTAATGTTATAAGGGGTGTGCTTCATTGAGCGCATGGGACTCTAGTGCCTTAAATCCTATTAAGGTACTAGGGTAGTACGACTAGAAGAACGGTTCACTTTAGTACGTTCCTTGATCTTTAAGGGTTGGATAGGGTTATGATAACGATTTGTAGAGAGTGTCCAGCAACACATGAAGTTCTATCAATGCTTAGGCCTTATACTGCTCAGTGGTTTAGGAGAAAGTATAGTGAGATGACTGAACCTCAACGTTGTGGTATACCTTTAATTAAGAAGGGCTATAACGTACTAATATCATCACCCACTGGGACTGGTAAAACTCTTGCAGCCTTCTTAGGGATACTTGATGAACTCTACAAGCTTTCAGAGAGTGGTGCTCTTGAGGACAAAGTATATGTAGTGTATGTATCACCTTTAAGAGCTCTCAACAATGATATGAAGAGAAATCTCCTTGAGCCTCTTAAGGGTATCAAAGAGGAGGCCTTGAAGTTAGGGTATAGGGTTGGTGATATAAGGGTGAGTGTTAGAACAAGCGACACCTCTCCCGCAGAAAAGCAAAGGATGTTGCGTGAACCTCCCCACATATTAATAACAACTCCAGAAAGCCTAGCAATTGCTCTATCGGCGCCAAGATTCCGTGAAAAGCTGAAAGGCGTTAAATGGGTTATTGTTGACGAGATACATGAGTTGGCCTCAAGTAAGAGGGGTGCACACTTAAGCTTATCACTTGAAAGGCTAGAGCACCTAGCTGGTAGAAGACTTCAACGTATAGGACTTTCAGCAACAATAGCTCCTCTCGAGGAGGTTGCTAAGTTTCTTGTAGGCTTTGAAAACGATGATAAACCTAGACACTGTGTGATTGTTGATGCACGGTTCGCTAAACCAATTGATATAAAGGTTTTATGTCCTGTAAAAGATCTTATACATACTCCAGCAGAGGTAGTTAATGAAGCAATTTATAAGCTATTAGCTAAGCTCATTAGAGAGCATCGAACAACACTAGTGTTCACGAATACACGTAGCGCAACAGAAAGAGTTGTGTACAAGTTAAGGAGAATACTTAAGGACCTTAAAATAGCTGATCTAGATGAGATAGAAGCGCATCACAGTAGTCTTAGCCGTGATATAAGACTCCAAGTTGAGGAGAAGCTCAAAAACGGTCAACTACGTGTTGTCGTATCATCGACTAGCCTTGAGCTAGGAATAGATATTGGTTATATTGATTTAGTAGTATTGCTTAGCAGTCCAAAGAGCGTTTCAAGACTTTTGCAGCGTGTAGGAAGAGCTGGACACCATATAAGACAAGTAAGTAAAGGTAGAATAATTGTTGTTGATAGAGATGATCTAGTTGAGTGCGTAGTTTTAGCTAAAGCTGCTTTAGAAAGACTAATAGATAGAGTACATATACCTCGTAACCCACTAGACGTACTGGCTCAACATATTGTGGGCATGGCTCTTGAATCCAAATGGAAAATCATAGATGCATATAAGCTTGTTAAAAAGAGTTACAACTTCCATGAGTTAAGCTTTAACGATTTTATGAACGTATTAAGGTATCTAGCTGGGAAGTATGGTGATCTAGAAGCTCATAGAGTTTACGCTAAGATATGGCTTGATGAAAAGGAAGGAGTTTTTGGGCGTCGCAAAGGGGCTCGAATGATATACTACCTTAATAGCGGCACCATACCCGATGAGGTTAAAATACACGTCTTCGATGTTGAGAGTGGTAAATATGTTGGGGATCTTGAAGAAGAATTTGTAGAAATGTTGTCTCCGGGAGATATATTCGTTCTCGGTGGACGAACGTACGAGTTTCTTGAAGCTAGAGGCACCATAGCTTATGTAAGGAGGGTTGAAGGCGTTAAACCAACCATTCCCAGCTGGTTCTCCGAGATGCTACCATTATCGTTTGACTCAGCTTTGCTTGTTGGGAGGTTTAGGAGGGAGATTGCAGACTTAATAAAGAAAGGTTACTCTAAAGACTTCATA
>CAZTPV010000208.1:0-5265 GCA_964615085.1 uncultured Desulfurococcales archaeon | reverse complement strand
GCTGGCGCATGCTCAGCTACAGGGATTGGTGAAACCATAATGTTAGGTTTACCTTGTTATCGCGTCTTAAACCTGATCAGCAAAGGTGTAGACATCTATGATGCAGCTAGAAGGGTAATTAGAGAACACACTGAAAGGTTTGGAGAGAATACGTTGGGGATGCTGATCTTAACGCCCAAGGGCCAGCTAGTAGTAGCATTCAATACTGAAGCTATCGCTGTTGGATACGCTTACTCTAAGGATATAAAAGCTTGGCTTGAGGAGAGATAGTGTGGTCTTAGACACTGCAGAATGCTGGCTAGAAACCAAAGAGGCTTTCAAGACCCGCTGCTAGCTGCTCCTCGCTTACGGTCTCCTCCTTCTTCTCCTCTTCCTCTTTCTTCTTCTCTTCCTCTTCTTTCTTCTCCTCAGCTGCAGCAGGAGCTGCGGCTGCAGGAGCTGCTACTGGAGCAGCAGGCATTGCTGTTGCAGACTTTATGACTTCATCAATATTTATTGAAGATAGCGCTGCAACTACAGCTTTAACCCTTACTTCATCCACTTGTATACCTGCAGCTTGAAGCACTTTCTTCAAGTTCTCCTCATTAATTTCCTTACCAGCTGAGTGGAGCAGTAGGCTAGCATAAATATACTCCATACCCACTCACCCACCCGTGTAAGCGGCTTGCTCTACACTCCAGCCCCTTTTATCTTATTGCCGCTCAACCATTATCTTTTAAGGGGAGTATATAGGTTCTACGCTTATACGCCACTCATTAGCTTTAATCTTAGCTTCTCCCTTAACTCATTATCGTATGCCGTTAATGTTTTAAGCTCGGTTATGAGGTAAGCTAGCCTAACACTCATAGTCCTCATAGCATCATGTATGTAGCTCCTTATCTGAAGCCTTTGAGAACCCTCTATGAAGCTTCGTGTTGCATTAGCAATCCTATTCGATAACTTCTCTAGCAAGTCAATGTACAAGGGTTTTACAAGACTCATTCTCTGCCATAAGACTTCTATGAATGGTTTAACTATATCCCAGTACACGTATGCAACAACACTATAGGCGAAATTCTTCATATCACTCTTAACGGATCTACTATAGTGATCTAGATATGTTGCTGTAAGAGCCTCTAGACTAGTAGCCATTACAGGATAGTCTATTAGCCTCAGTAGTTGTTCGCCTATTGGCAATTCACTTAATTTTAGTAGCATACGTGTAGACTTAGTCCTTATAACATACCATCTAAGCCAGTAGGGTACGAGCCACTCAAGACCATGATCCTCTACAACCTTTAGTAGAAGCTCCTTAAGCGAAGAGCTGTAGTGGAAAGCTGCTCCTCCTACACCAAAGTCTCTTCTACACTCACCCTTTGATTCTGAAACCCTACACTCCTCCTCCCATAAACACCAAGATCTAAGAATATTGTTGAAGTATGCAAGGTAAAAGGCTAGTGAATCTGCTCTAGCACTAACACTATCAATATCAATGTTTACGGTGTCGTCAAGAGAGGCTAAAACAAGTAGGGTTGTTAATGGTTTTGATGTAGGCTCATCTTCCCAGAAATGTTGTATTACGATTTGTGCTATAGAATCTATCGCGTCTATTGTACCTCTACTCCTCATGCCCTACTCCACATTGTTAGTAGGATGAGCCTACCTTAATAACATGCTCTCAAACTTCCTGATATACTCTAAGCTTTCTTGCACGTCAACGAAGTATTTTGACGCCTCTCTAACATCCTCTGCTGTAACTATGCTTCTCCCCTTCCTCCTAGCAAGTATCCTTGCGGGCTCCATGAGTTGTATAGCGTATCTAAGACTCTTCTCACTACCAATCCTTGTTAGCTCTTCTAGAGCATCTTCACTAAGCTCTACATCCTCCTCTTCAGCTCTAATCTTGATTATCTCCTTTATCTCCTCTGGAGTATATGGCCTAGTTCTGATAATCAATAGTCTATCCAGTAGGTCTAAAGGTATTCCATGTGGAGCCTCAATATCCGTACCCCTAATCCTAGTCATACCCCTATTTGTCGCGAGTATTAGTATGGGTGCAAGCTCTGACTCAAGTGCTCTAGTAAGGAAGCTAAATGCTTCAATATCAAGCATGTGAGCATCATCTATGAAGAGTACGCCTGGTACAAGTTCAGCTCTACCTTCCTCAACAAGCTTCATAACATACTTATTAGCCTCCTTCCTAACCTCATCAGGTATTTCTCTTTCAGTCTCAAGTCCTAGGAATGCTGTTACTGCTGCTCTTTGAGCCATGAAGTACAAGTCTATATCGTGGAGGGTTAATGTATGAACTATCTCCTTTTCCTTCTTTACAGGGCCTTTTGGTATCTCGACTACCTTGTATACATCTACATCATACCTCCTTCCTCCAGTAGCTCTCCCAACCTTATGGACTGTACCTGTCTCAGCGTCAATCCATATTATATCACCTTTCCTAACTCTTAGCTGTAGCAACTGTACTGCTATCTCTTCACCAACATTTATCGTCAACCTATCATCTCTTGTCTCAAGAGTTAACCTCGCCTCTCTAGGAACCTTAATATAGGGGTTAAAGGGGTGTCTTACAAAAGCTACCTTAAGCTCACGGACAACACCCTCATAAACGAGCCTTCGCTCCTTTATCCTAACGCCAATAGCTCTTCTCAATGCTTGCATTAGTATTTCAGTCTTTTTCATAGCAGTGCTATAGATTTCTGCACCACTAAGAGCAACGAAGGGTGTATCCTCGCCAAGCTCTTTAGCGATACCGACGGCTATAGCTGTTTTCCCTGTCCCAGGTGGACCTACTAGTAGTACTCCTCTACCAGCCATCTTACCCTCACGAACCATTTCAACTATTATGCCAGCAGCCTCTCTAGCCTCGATCTGCCCTACAAGACCATCAGCGACTCTTATTGCTTTACCACTCTCATCTAGTCCTAGTCCCTTGATGTGACTATGAGCGCCAACTCTCCTAGTTGGTCCTCTAGGTCTAATTTCCTTAATGGATGCACTCAATTCTTGAACACCATAAGTTTATTCATGATTATACCTTAGAGGTTATAAGCATCACCACCAAGAGGCTATGAGGCAATGGGCTCAGTAACCCAACGATACATCACTATATCAGCTACTGGCGGTATCCTCATAGCCATCCCATTATGTTAAGTAGTGGTTAACCTCTATATACTTCTCCACTAGCTAGAAGTTGTAGGGGTTGATGAGAACCCTGGTAACCGTAGGGGTGAGGATTTTCAGCGGCGTCTGACCATGAGGGCTTCATCTATAATACTGATCACCGTTGTCACTAGTTTAGTGTTCTCAATGTATGCTTCATCACTAGCTCAACAGCTAAATGTAACATGCCTAGCTTCAAGTATTGATAGAATACCACTACCCTACTTTAGACTAGTGTTGAGTATATCATGTAGCCCGGTGAGTGTTCAAGCCACTATACCTGGTCTCCTAGGGGTGGTTAGACCATTAACACTATGCTCAACTAATACATGTAGAGTAGTGTTACCTGGTGCTAGACTCTTCCTAGCACCAAGCGATGTTGTTGAAGTCACTATATATTGTGGTAATGGCACTAAGATAACTACAACTATTAGTGTCTCTAAGGCATGTAGCAGCATATTGAGCCGCATACATAGGATAACTAAGACAACCAAGAAGAAGATTAAAACCATTACAGCCAGCATAGCAGTGATACCAAACATGCCAATGGAGTTAAATACTACGAGTAAGAGAGGTTCAAGCAAGACTAGGTACACTGGTAGAGGGTGGCTTAGAGCTCAACTACAGTCCACACCTATAGAGTTTTTAGACAAAGTCTATACAAGTTTACTAGTGCTTGCAATCATACTCACAACACTAGTCGCATGGCTTGGGAGGAGTAGAGTTGCAAGACATAATTGGACTCGTACAAAGTAACATGATCTTGTGGATCTTCATATTATCCCTCTTAAGCAACAGCATACCATACATAGGCATCCCCTACCTCGTTGCTGTAGCAGCCTATGGAGGAGGAGTTGAGAACATTGAACTAAAGATCCTTGTGGCCATAGTCTCTGGGCTGGGTGCAGCTTTAGGCAAAATAGTAGTGTATAGTCTAGGTAGAGGTGTTCACGCTATACTACCGTCGAGGGTTAAGGAGAACCTTGAGCTATTCTCAAAGATTATGAGCAAAGGCGTGTTTATAGCAACGCTCATCTTTGCTGCAACACCATTACCAGATGACGTCTTATACGTGCCTTTAGGCATTGCAAAATATAGTCTACTCCAATTCTTCATTGCTGTATGCATTGGAAAAATCATATTAACAAGTCTTGTAGTAGCCTTTGGCACTGCTCTTGTAAGCTTCGTGGGAATGCTGGGTATTAACCGCATAGACTCGATAATCGTACTCATTGTGGTAAGTATTGTATTAACACTAGTTGTTGCTAGAATGGATTGGAGTAGAGTGATAAGAGAGTATATTAAAAACCCTAAGAACTTACCAAGAATTATCGTAGAGGAACTCGTAAGAGCAATTAACCCACTAAGGCCGATGACAGAGCGCCCAGGGGAGTCTCACGGCCACTGACAAGGTGACGAGGGGCCGCAGCCTTGGAGGCTTGCAAAAACCTCCTAGACAGGCTAGCTAAGGAGGGAATTAGCCTAGGAGTTGAAGATCTTTGTAAGCTAGGATACTTGGTTGCAAAGAGCGTCCGCGTACTTACTGATAAGCTTGGAGCCCCAATAAAATCCCTTGATACTCTCGAAATAGACTTTGAAGGCCCTAGGATAATAGCGAGAATAACCAACGATAACATGCAAGTCTACGTGGATGTATCTCCAGATGGCGTAGAGGAGGTTATAAGCCTTCAAGTTAAAGGGTATAAGATATCGCCTCAATTAATTGAGGAGGAGCTGTCAAGGATTATAGAGGAGCACGACGAGTTTCAAGGTGTTGAAGAGTATGATGTTAGTGTTGCAGATAAGTATATCACAATAACCCTAGTGGCTAAACTACTTGAGGACTTACCCGACCTAGGTACTGTGAGGAGAATCTTAGGAGAGGTGCTTGAAGGCTTATAGGCTTAGGTTAAACACACTAAACTAGGTGATGTGTGCTAACGCTACTGAGGTGTTGATGAAGCCCTCGATCTCTGATAACTATCCTTAAGCTCCTCATAAACTATCCTAGCCATGGCTATAACCCTCTCCATGCTACGCCAATGACTGCCTCTCCAATACACTTGTCCACAACGCGTACATACCCAGAAGTCCTCATAGACTTCATAGACT
>CAZTPV010000207.1:0-4130 GCA_964615085.1 uncultured Desulfurococcales archaeon | reverse complement strand
CTCTTAGCTGTGAGCCTTGATAGCTTCGATACACCATACTATGCTTGTACCACACATTTAGCATCACTTATAGTTCTTGAGCTATCAAGGCAGGGGTTCCAGCTAGCTGACTACCCATGGCTTGTCAGACTCAACCCTGCTATCCCATGGAAGACTAGAGGTAATGGCGCTGTCGTAATTCCATTAGAAGTGGAGTCTCATAGCGAAGCTATAGCTGCATGTAAAATTGCAGAGAGCTTGGCTAAGAGGTATTCTAGTGAATCTGTTTTTGGAGCTGTCATCTGCCTCTACCTTGACGATGATGTTAGAAGCCTCTTAGAGAACTTCTATTATGCAGCTCTTACAAGACTAGTGCATTACGATGAAGCTATACTCCTATTGAGGCAGCTCAAGGAGGGAGGCTACCTTTTAGACTACCAGTATTCTAGCCCTCAGAAGCTAGTAGGAGCATTAGCAGCTACAGGATTCGAGTACAGTATTGACTATACGTTTGAGCTTATAGTCTATCGTAAGCCTGAAAACTGGGGTACTGAGAGGAGAATAGTTGCGGATAGCATTATAGACTACGATGTATCAACAGGAAATTACACCTTCCTCAACTACGATTATGAGGAGAATCGAATACTCATAACACCTCATGGCCCTGACCCAGTCCTCTATGGTGTTAGAGGGGAGGAGCCAGGAGTCCTCCTAAGAGCTTTAGACATTATAGAGGTTCTTGAGGAACCATCACACTGGACTATTTATCGTAGCAACCAGTGTACAGGAGCACACTATGTAGTTAAGAGCCTCCAAGAGGTTAAACCCTACGATACCTGTGTAGTTTTCGGTGTAGTTGATAGTGTTAAGGTTATTCAGGGACCACATGTAGTAATTAAGCTTTGTGATAAAGGTTTCTGCCACTACGTGATGGTGTACAGGGAGACTGGTAGAATGGTGAAGGAGGTTATGAGGCTAGTGAGTAGAGGTACGAAGCTAATAGTTTATGGAGTATGCAAACCACATAGAGAGGGTGTGAGCATTAACGCTGAAATGATCACTATTGTTGAGCATACAGAAGCTGTAAAGCTTCACCTACGATGCCCTCGATGCGGTACACCTCTCGAGTACAAGTCCGGCTGCTACCATTGTCCTAACTGCTTATTCAAGTTGATAAGACCGTTATCCCATAGTATTAGAGTTGAAAGGCATCAAATCCACTTACTACCCTCAGCCTCAGCCTACCACCACCTAATGATACCCCTGGAGAGGCTTAACCTTGAGCTACCAAAGCCCCCAGTAACATTAACTACACCATATGCTGGAGCTTACAACACCGATGTTTACATATAGGTAAAACACCCCTAAGCTTCCTGTGGATCCCACCAGTTACACACAATCTACTATGCTACTAATTGTCTGGGAGAAGGGATACACCCCCCAGCTTCCTATGGAGTTTCATTATTGCTAGTGTTCATTCACGCGTTAGATAGTAGGCTTAACATGTTGTGATTATTTTTATGTAGTGTATGGCTAAACCAATGTATCAACAACATGACATGCACTTGTTCTAAGAGTTATGTGTAAATAGTTGGTGGCTCGGGATGTTCCAGGAGAAGTTAAGGGGTCTGTAGCTATAGTGTTAGGTAATGTAACGTATTAAAGCATGTGCTAATCTTTAAAGAAATTATTGAAAAAATTAGTAGTACAACCCCTACCTTTCCTGTGGAAGTTGTGGAAAGGAGTCTTGACTGTAAACCTTAATAGTTTGTCCCCTCCCTTTTAGGGCTAGATTGGAGGTTAAGAGTTATTGATTAATAGCTATGATATTATTGAGCTTCGTTTTCACGGTAGGGGTGGTCAGGGAGCTGTAACTGCTGCTCAACTACTTGTTGCAGCAGCTGTTAAGGAGGGTAAGTGGGGTCAAGCTATCCCATTATTTGGTGCTGAGAGGCGTGGTGCTCCCGTTGTAGCGTATGCTAGAATTAGTAGCTCTAGAATTCCTCTCCACTCCAAGGTTAAAAGTCCTGATGTAGTTGTTGTCTTGGATCCATACATTCTAATGTTTGTTAATGTTCTTGAAGGCCTTAAGCCTGGAGGAAGTGTTGTTGTTAATTCGAAGTCACCACCAAAACTCGATCTTAAGGGCATCAAACTAGTCTATGTCGATGCTACTAGCATAGCTAAGAAGCTAGGTCTGGTTATTGCTGGATGGCCTGTTGTTAATACAGCTATTCTTGGTGCTATTGCTAAACTCGGTATAGTCCGTGTTGATAGCATTGTTGATGCTGTTAAGGAGAGATGGCCTGGAGACCTAGGGGAGAGGAATGCTCAAGCTGTAATTAAAGCTTATGAGCTTACTCGTATTGAGAGGTGGTAAACAATGTCTAGTGAACTTAGGCGTGTTATGTTTAGGGAAGGCTTTCTATTACCATTATCAGTTGCGTCCAGAAGTGCAGCTGGGAAGACTGGGTCGTGGAGAACTAGGAGACCAGTCATAGTATACGATAAGTGTAAGTCTTGTCTTCTATGCTGGCTATACTGTCCTGAATCAAGTATTCGTAGAGTAGATGTTAATGGTTTAGAGCTACCAGTAATTGATTATGAGTATTGTAAGGGTTGTGGTATTTGCTCTAATGTTTGTCCATCAAGAGCCATTATTCTTGTAGACGAGGTGTAACATGGTATGGTCGTATACACGCTTACTGGCAATCATGCTGTAGCGTATGCTGTAAAGGCTGCACGAGTTCAAGTTATAGCTGCATATCCTATAACACCACAAACAACAATTGTTGAAAAACTTGCAGAGATGATTGAGAGGGGTGAACTAGATGCAGAAATGATTAGAGTTGAGAGTGAACATTCAGCTCTAGCAGCAGTGTATGGTGCTGCTCTAATGGGTGCAAGAGTCTTTACTGCAACAGCTAGTCACGGCCTACTATATATGCATGAGGTTTTGTGGTGGGTTGCAGGTAGCAGGATACCTATCGTAATGGCTATAGCTACTAGAGCTATTGGTCCTCCTTGGAACATTCATACAGACCATAACGATATCCTTGATCAACGTGATACAGGATGGATTATAGCTATGGCTGAGAATAACCAAGAGGTCTTTGACCTAACGTTACTAGCTTTTAGAATTAGTGAAGATATTAGAGTTCAACTACCAGTTATGGTTGGTTTAGACGGGTTCGTATTAACTCATACAACTGAGCCTGTCGATGTACCTGATCAAAGTGTGATAGATAGCTGGCTGCCAGCTCGGCGTCAACTCTACACTATAGAGCCTGGAAAACCACTATCAATAGGTAACCCTGTAGATGATGAGGTATACGAGGAAATGAGAATGGATATTCAACGTGCTATGTTAAATGCTCTAAAAGTCATTGAGGAGGCTGGAAGTGAGTATGAACGTTTAACTGGTAGGAGATACGGTCTTGTTGAGTGCTACAAGTGTAGTGATGCTGATATCATAGCTATTGGTATTGGAGCGTGGATGGGCGACCTCAAAGTAGCCATTAACAAGCTTAGAGAGGAGGGGATTAAGATTGGTTTAGCGAAGTTATGGTTTGTTAGGCCTTACCCCTGCAACGTTATTAGGGATATTACTAATGGCAAAAAACTAGTCATAGTGTTTGATAGAAGTATATCCCTAGGTAATTGTGGCCAATTATTCATGGATACATCAGCTTGCATCAATACTAAGACTTCAATGGTAGGTGTTGTTGCAGGTATAGGCGGTGTTGACGTTAGCGTTGAAGACTTCCTTAATATAGTCAAGAGTATTGTAAGAGAGTTTGAAAGTGAAGGCTGGATATACAAGCCCCTCCTCTGGTACCACTCAGGCAGGTTATATGACCTATATACGGGAGGTAATCCTGAAGGTAGGTGATAGGCTATGTCAATTAGGATACGAGATCTACCCAAGAAGGAGTTCTTGTTACCAGGTACAGCAGCTTGCCCGGGTTGCCCAGAAGCTCTTGGATTAAGACTTGTTGGAATGGCTCTTGGAGATAAAGCTATACTCGTCATACCTGCTGGGTGTAGTTCGGTTATTCAAGGTATTGCTCCCAGGAACAGTATTGGTATGCCAGTTGTTAACATAGTATTTGCTGCTGCAGCTGCTACAGCTTCAGGCATCTCTAGGGCTC
>CAZTPV010000206.1:0-7630 GCA_964615085.1 uncultured Desulfurococcales archaeon | reverse complement strand
AGTGGTGGGCATCAAGGCCTTGTATGCTCATCCTGCCATAAGCCACCGTTAATGGAGGAGATGCGTGGTAATGTAAGCTTATCAGCCTACTTTGCTGGAGACCACATGGAGCTTAACAAGCTCTGTAAAGTATGTCACGTAAGAGAGTATGAGGATTACCAGCTACTAGTCCACGGGAATAAGACTATAGTCTGCCCTGGATCCAAAATCCTACTAGTTAAAGGGTACAAGGGTGTTATCTACCAGCTACACTTGTGCAGCAACTATGATAGGCTTTCGCCAAGACCCGCTAAAGCCTGTATAGACTGTCACAACCCCCATAACCCACACCTAAACCCTCTACCACCCCTACCTTCACAGTCTCGTAGACCTCCACCACCAGATGAAACCCCACTAGCTTACTCCTCGATGGCTGTTGTAGCCTCCTCTCTCACCCTCATCATAGTCTCAGCTATAGTTGGTTTAGCTGAGAAGAGTGGAGGTGGTAGTAGTGGTTGACGAGTCTCGTAGGAACGTGATTAAAGCTGGTATGCTTGCAGTGTTAGGCTCAGCTATAACCGTTATTGGGGTGAGAAGAGACGAGGTTATTAACCTACTAGAGCCAGTAGCTAAGGAGCTTCTACTAGACGTATCAAAGCCTACTCAAAGGGAACTAGAGGTAGAGGCTAAGAGGAAAGAGGAGGAGCTAAAGAAATGGTGTATGGAGGAAGCTGAGAAGCTATGTAGAGAGCTTGGTAGAGAGGCTCCGGCATGTAAGGAGGCTCTAGAGAGGTGTAAGAGGATTCAGGTTAAAGCTACACCAGCGCAGAAGGGTAAGAGATACGCTATGGCAATAGACTTAAACAAGTGTATTGGATGTCGTAGATGCGTCTACGCATGCGTCATGGAGAATAATCAGGCTCGAAACCTCCAGATTGAGTGGATTAGAGTAGTAGCTGTTGAGAGAAGCGAGTTCCCAGAACTAGTAGGCTCCCAAGAAGACTATGCTTATGCTCCACTACCAGACATGGTGTACATACCAGTATCCTGTATGCATTGTGATAATCCTCCTTGTGTTATGGTTTGTCCTGTTGGTGCTACTTGGAAGGAGTCTGATGGTATTGTTGTCATTGATTATGGTAGGTGTATTGGGTGTCGTTATTGTATGGCTGCATGCCCATACCAAGCAAGACACTTCAATTGGACAAAACCATTGATACCAGTTACAGAGCTTAACCCCAACATGCACATCCTAGGCAATGTCCCAAGGCCTCCTCATGTTGTTGAGAAGTGTACCTTCTGTATTCAGAGAGTTAGATCTGGAGGTCTACCAGCATGTGTTGAGGCATGCCCAACAGGTGCAAGAGTGTTTGGAGACCTAAACAACCCAAAAAGCCCAATAAGAAGAATAATAGAAGAGTATGGTGTCTATAGGCTTAAAGGCTCAAAGGGAACAAATCCAAACCTCTTCTACTTCTTCGGACCAAGTAGGACTGCAGGAGGTGAGAAGAGTGGCTGAGAGGAGGGTGTCCATAATCCAAACCATATGGTATGTTCTACGTAATGGTCTTGGTGGAGGTGGTGGTATAGCCTATAAGGGTGCACTTGTAGGCTTAGCGCTGATGGCGTTCTATGGCCTCTACCTCTGGGCTTTCATCCAGCAAGCACCAGTACTTCTAGGCTCTAGTGCTGGGGGCATGATAACAACAGCTATGAGTGATAGTGTTCCATGGGGCTTGTACATATCGTTCTTCATCTTCTGGGTTGGTATTGCTGCTGCAGGCATAGTCTTTGGTATTGCAGCCTACGTGTTCAGCCACCCAGGGTTTGAGAGGATAGCTGTACTAGCAGAAGCTCAGGCTATCGCTGCTCTAGTGATAGCACTACTCCTAGTGTTTGTTGATGTTGGTAGGCCTTTGAGGACAATGATACTAATACCACAGCTACCAAACTTCCCTAGCTCAATGCTTGACTGGGACTTCCTAGTGTTAACAACTTATCTCGTGCTCAACATCATAGCATACCTCTACACTGTTAAGAGGGGTCTTGAGGGCCTTAAGCCATCTAAAACCTTTGAGAGAATCTTCATAGTTATAGCGGCTCCATTCGCTATAGGGATACATACTGTTACAGCATTCATATCCCAAGCGCTAATAGCTAGGCCGTACTGGAATAGCCCACTACTAGCACCACGCTACGTTGCTACAGCATTTGCAAGTGGTCCTGCACTACTCCTACTCTTACTCCTTGCAGCAGAGCACTATCTCGGCTTTAAAGTAGATGAGGATGTTTACAGGAAGACTGTTTACGTTATAGCTGGGAGCCTTGTCGTAGGCCTATACTTTACGTTAAGTGAGGCTCAGGAAATACTATGGTATGTTACTGAGCCTCTAAAGCTACAGCAAGCAAGCACAATCTACTACGGCTACTACACTTGGTGGCTAGGGCTAATGTTCTGGCTATGGGTTATCCTAGGTAGTCTCGCAGTACTCTTAACCCTATCACCTAGAGTAAGATCCACAAGAATAGGACTACTAGCAATAGCACTACTAACACTAGTAGGCGTTGTATGCGAGAAGACATTAACCATAGTTGTTCCCGCCTTCACACCCAACCCTCTAGGCCAGATTGTACCCTACACGCCCACACCCTTAGAGATCATGGTCACTCTTGGCGTACATGCTCTAGGCCTTATAGTCTACCTTGCACTAGCCCTCCCAGCCATAAAGCTCATGGAGGTGAATGTACACCATGAGAGCTCTTAAGCTAAGCCTAACCCTAATCACTCTAACACTACTATGCATAGTGTTAACAGCCCTAGCTGGAAGCCAGCAAGAGGTAAAGCCTCTCTTCGAGAGATACTGTAGCGTATGCCATAACGGGTCTAAAGCACCAACACTTCAAGCCATAAGGGAGAGGATACTCTCATGGGCGCAAGAGTACAAGACCATAGACGACGCTATAAGAGCAGAGAAGCTTGGAGAAAGCTACTCACAGTTAATGGAGAAGATGAAGAAGCTTGCTGAAGCTAAGACAGGCCTAACCATGAGTGAGAAGGACTACACTATACTATACAACTACTTCAAATCATTATTCGAAGAGGCTAAGAAGATGAACATAACTCCAGCAACAGTGACAATAACAGTCTACAAGACAGTTACAACAATAAGCCCAGTATACGAGCATGAAACCGTAACAATCAGGCTAGGCTCACCAGCACCAACAACCACACTAGTAGCTAGAGCCTCACTTGTAGCAGCCGGAATAGTTGGGGTCGCCTTCATAATAGTCGCAGCAATACTGGTAGGGCGTAGGAGGAGGAGGTAGAGATGGAGCTACAGCTACTCACCCCATCCATGTTTTTAAACAACCTCCTCCCCACACGAGGTGACTAGACTCTTGCATAGTAAGCCACTAGTAGTATTCTGCTTGTATCGTAACAAGTGTCTACTAGCAGAAGTTCTTGAAGAGACCTCTAAAGTAGCGTTAGCGCCAACCGATGGTGAACCTGTACACCTAGCTGCAAGAATACTAAGAGTCTATGATAGGCTTAGTGAGAGAGAGGCATGGATTAGGGTGAGTAGCACGAATAACGCAATAGAAGTCTTTGAACAAGTTATGAAGAGGACTAGAGGCTTAAGGTACCAGTTAATACACTCAGCATACCAGAGCAGGATATACAGGATAATGTACCATCCTAAAGAGTGTAGGAATACTCAATGCCCATTCATAAACCCACCACCAGGATCAATGGTTAAAACAATGGTTGTAATACCTCATGGAGCAATAGTAGAATACATAATCTCTAAGACAACACTCTTAAACGAGCTTAAGAAGACTGGATGCACAATACTACTAGCACACCCTATAGAGGAGATGGACTACATGCTAACAATAAAGCAGGAGCAAGTACTTGTAAACGCCTACCTAAGAGGCTTCTACAGCTACCCAAGAAAGATAAAACTAACAGAACTATCAAGACAGCTAGGCATATCACCCTCAACACTACTAGAGCTCCTTAGAAGAGCTGAAGCTAAGATCGTAGAAGCATTCATAAGGCACGAGCTACCCCACTACATAGTACGGAACGTGCTGCACAGAACCTGTAGGAGAGCTAGGCAGAGAGCAACTATAGAGGCAGAGAGAGTAGGCTAGCATAGCTACAGCTACCACTACTCCTAGAGGCCCATAGCACTGGTATAGGTTTGCTTTATTCAGCTCTAGTTATTAGTAATACACGCCAGCTTTTATTATAGGATTAAAGTATCCTTACAATGTATACTTTTTGTACCTACTAGTCTGCCAATGAAGCTGAACACAAGCCTCTCAAAAACACAAAGCAGTGGAACACTTGTCTCTCAAGCTAAGCTCATAGGGACAGCCATAATACAGCCATTACAGTAATAGTTATATAGGTGTTGGAGGGTATAGAGGAGGATATGGGTTCCTCATCATGCAAAACACTTACACTACTCCACTACACTATTTTGAGGGTAGATCCCACGCTAAGGAGCTTACTAAGCTCATCCTCTTGGTGAATATAACTTACATGCTATCCTCAAGAAACTCCCTCATACAAATACTCTTCGAAATCTGTAGTAGTGATAAGAGTAAATGCTTCACTATTAAGAGCGTAGAAGATCTTCTCGAACTCCTTGAATCAGCTAGTGAACTAGCATCAAACGAGACGAAGAAACGTATTGTTAGGCTCCTAGCAGGCTCACCCAAGACTGCAAGAGAGCTTGAAGAGAACCTTAAAGTGCACAATTCAACAGTCTATAGAGCGTTAAAAAGCCTAGAGGCTAGTGGACTAATAGAGTGTAGTGAAGTACTAACCTCCAAGAGCGGTAAGAAAGTGAGAACCTGCTACACCACGGTTAAAGGGATTGTAGTACTACATATTGCGGAGAGCCTACAGAGAACCTACTATAGTGAACCTACATAGCTACTCTTACTCAAACAGGTAGGTCTCAAACCACTCAACAACCCCATAACGTGTACTAGGCTTCTCCTAGACTCCTGCAGAATCCTGCATATATACTTCACACCCCTAAGCCTCCACGCTCATCCCGTAGTATTAGAGCCCTCTAACTCCTCTGCTTGATAGGATCAGTCAACTGATTATACATGCAGGTAAAGGTTATATCAAACACTATATGGAAGGGATACATACAGGTGGTAGCTTGGCTAAAGCAGTATATGCTTACGTAGCAGCCATAATAGCCCTAGTTAGCCTTATGGCGCTAACATACAACCAGTACATGGTGGAGAAGACTAGGCTTATAGCATTAAGCTACACTATAAGCTCCCTAAGTGAGAGGCTAACAAGCCTATCCACAACTATATCAAGATTAAAGGAGACTAAAAGCCTCCTAGAGTCTAGTGTGACTAGCCTTAAAGAGAGCTATGAGAGTGCTACAAGTAGGATAGCTCAACTTGAAGAGAAGACTAAGAGCCTAGAGGAGCAGCTTACAAGCCTTAGAGAGGAGCTTAGGAAGGCTAGAATGGAGGCTCAAAAATACCTACAAGAGTATAAGGCTCTTCAAGCAAACTACACTAGACTAGTGTCAAAATATAGGAGTTTAGAGGAGAAGGCTAAGAGGCTTGAAGAGGAGGTTAAAAGCTACAAGGTTGGCTATGAGGAGGCTGAGAGAAAGTATAGTCAGTTAAAGCAAGAGTACCAGAAGCTTAAAGACGAGTATAACAAGCTTGAGGAGGAGTATGAGAAGCTTAAGGACAAGTATAGTAGGCTTAGGGAGGAGTATGAGGGTCTTGAGGAGAAGTATAATAGTTTAAAGGAGAAGTATAGTACTCTCCAAGACAAGTACTATAGTCTTAAAGAAGAGTATGAGAGTGTTAGAGAGGAGAACGAGAGGTTGAAGAACAAGATTAGCGAGTTAGAGGAGAAGATAAATACCCTAGAGAAGGAGTTGAAGGAGCTTAAGTCGAAGCAGCCCTCCTACAATCTAGAGCTTAAGAAGCTTAGAGGGGAGCTTGATAATCTTAAGAGCCTCGTCTACAGCCTCTACGCAGCTATAGGCTACCCCTACAATACCACCATACTAGATAAGAGTTTTGATAGTAGTGTTGCTGCAATGCTTCCAATTACTGCAAGTATATCCTCTAAGTGTAGTGGTTATAGTGATAAGCCTCTATGCTATGTACTTGAGGCTATAAGATGGCTTGTAGAGGATAGCAATATAACCGTAGTGGCTAACTACCCTGAGTACTTCATAGATCTCGAGAACAATAAGATTGACTACGTGCTGATACACTATATTAACACAAGCCAGGTTCTTGAAGCGAAAACTGCAACACCATCAGATCTTGCTCTAGCATTATATGGGCTCTTCACGGGCCTTGACCTACTAGGTAGAACGTACATAGTTGAGATTTGTGAGCTTCATCTAGTATTCTATAACCTACAGCTAACAAGACGACTACTATGCTCACCAGTAGTAATATACCTTGCATCTAACGGTCACACCTACGTCATAGGTGTAGGAGAGCTATGGGTTAACGGTATGGAGGCTAAATTAGTACCAGTTGGCAGTGAGTCTTCACTCTTAGCTAAAATGCTGTCATTGATACCACCAATCTGGATATATGGTGCACTACGATACTACCTAATCAGTAAAGGTGTAATGAGGCTAGTATTCTATGATACTGAGAAGAACGTTGTAGTACCAATCAGCAACTTCTACGTTTACAGCTATGGCCAGACAAAGACAGATATAGAGGATGTCTTAGAGAGCTACATAGACTACTACGATATTAGTGTCGACGTGATATACCTCTATGGGCCTAAAACCATCAAGAGGTTTACTAGTATTGAGGAGCTAGCCAGCTACCTAGCACAGCATGCACCTACACCGCTAGCACTGTCAAGCTAGGGGTTAGAGGGAGGGGTGTCCTGGCTATGAACGATGGTAAGAATGGTAAGAGCCTACTAGACATGTTCGTGGAGGAGGCTGCTAAGCATCTTAAGCCAGTAGTAGAGGAGCTTGTAGACAAGGGGTATGATGAAAAGGATGTTGAAGAACTCCTACTAGACGTGGTGAACGTAGTTTCTGAGGATGCTGACAACATTGCTAGACTGCTAGGAGCTATTGAGGAGTGTGGGCTAGGAATTGATGAGGTTATAGAAGAGGTCAAAGAGCTTGAAGAGTTTGGTGATGCCCGCGTATTATCCTGTAAAGCTCCTAACACTATACTTGTAGTGAGAATGCTTGACGGTAGGGTTGAATGGATACTAGCCAAGATAGCTGGGTTTGGAGAGATTAGAGCTCCATCACGACTAGTACTATCCTAGTGTTTTTCTCATCTTCTTAACCTCCTCTCTTACAACTAGCTCAACACGGTATATCTCCTCGGCTATACTAGCTGGTATCTTTTCTCTTACACCACTCCTGCGCACAATATATGCTCCATACCCTTCCTCAGCCTCTCCTATAACTGTTGGTTTTACCCCTAGCTTCTCAAGCTCTCTTAGAGCTTCATCAACGTTTTCTGGTGGGATTGCTGCTAGTAGAGCTCCACTCCCTAGTAGTTTTAGTGGGTCTATTCCCAGCCTACCACAGATAGTCTTAGTCTCATCGGCTACTGGTATCTGATCCTCATACACTATTATCTTTGTCTTCGAGGCGTAGGC